>JAUILO010000025.1 GCA_030432775.1 Alphaproteobacteria bacterium | reverse complement strand
CTTCAGGCTTTTGGGGATTCCACAAACAATTATGCATCGGGTACAGGGAGATCCCGATAGTATTCAGGGTAAAGTCTATATATACACCAATTCAACCGAGAAATACGCAAATGCCATTATGGATTTTTTGGGACTAACAAACCATGTTGACGGCACATTCGGTACAGATTCACTCGACCACACACGCAAACCAGCCAAACGATCTTTTGATTTGTTCACGCAAAAAACCGATCTGGATCCGGCAAAAACATGGTTCTTTGAAGACAGTCTCGAAAACCTCTCAATGGCACGTTCATTTGGCTGGCACACTGTTCTGACCACAGAGTTCCTGTCGGGTAATCTTCATGAAAAAGAACGCCAGGAATTATCCGTGCATGTTGACCGTATCATCGAAAGCCTTGATGAATTGCTTCCTTCTATCGGACCGCAACCAAAAGCACGTCTGCGGCTTTAATACATAGGCATACTATACACGCCGAAAATCGATGCACTTCAGCTCGCTTTGCCAGAAAACGTTTTAGAGCGTCTGTTTTCACGATACAAAATAAACAGATTACTGCCCACTATGATGAAACCGCCGATAAAGACATGCACAGGCGGAATAATCCCCCACAGAGCAAGATCAAACATTGCTGCCCAGATTAGCGCTGTGTAATTCAAAAGCGACACAATTGATACTTCGGCAAAACGATACGCATGACTAAGGGAAAGCTGGGCAAATAATGCACCCACACCAAGCGCCAGAACCATCCAAAGCGCATCCGGATCCGGTACGAAATCAACAAACGGCAAAAAGAATCCGGTTGCAATTGTCGCAATTAAAAAGAAATAGAATGTCGTGGTTTTGGCATCTTCCGTGCTGCCGAGCCAGCGCAAAAACAAATTCACCAGACCTTGTAAGAAGGCCGCTGCTAACGCCACAATAATACCAATAACCTGCATAGTTTCATCGGGCTGCGCGGCAATCACCACCCCCACAAAACCGATTATAATAGCCGCCCAGCGATATTTACCGACCTGTTCTTTTAAAAAGATCACGCCTAGAACCGGAGCCAATAGCGATGCCGAAAAGAAAATCACCACGGCTTGCGAGATACTGAGATAGGAAAACGCCCCGTATGTGGCCACAATACCGGCCGTTCCAACCAGACCGCGTCCCAAATGGGCAAAAGGTCTGGATGTTTTTAGAACTTTGAAATCCTTCCGGCAAAACAAAAACGCCGAAATACAAATCAAACTGATCAGATTACGCCAAAACACCATGGCCACAACATCCATTGATCCGCTCAGTTTTTTGGCAAAAACGCCAAGTCCGGCAAATATAAAAAATGATAAAGCTGCATATAAAACGCCCAAGAACAAATGTTTTTGTTTCTGGGCGAGATATTCAGGAGATGATTGGCATATTTCAGACATAAAGCGAAACTTACATTAAAACGAGAACATATTCATACAAATAGAGTATAAACACCAAAAACAAAGGGGCCAGTGTAAACACCAGCCCCTCTAATAAATTCATTCAGAGAATATTGAACCAGTATTAGTTCTTTTCTTTGTCGACAAGTTTACCCTTGCCAATCCATGGCATCATCGTACGCAGGCGCTCACCAACTTTTTCAATCGGGTGATTTGCTTCTTGCTCACGAATTTCAACCAAACGGCTTAAGCCTTCTTTGTTTCCACCCATAAAAGTTTCAACAAATTTACCTGATTGGATATCTTCAAGTATGCGTTTCATTTCCGCTTTTGTTTCTTGCGTGATCACACGTGGACCAGAAACATAATCGCCGAATTCAGCTGTGTTTGAAATCGAGTAGCGCATATTTGCAAGACCGCCTTCATATAGAAGATCAACAATAAGTTTTGTTTCATGCAAACATTCAAAATATGCCATTTCTTCAGGATAACCAGCTTCAACCAAAGTTTCGTAACCGGCTTTAATCAATGCTGAAATACCGCCACAAAGCACAGCTTGCTCACCGAATAGATCAGTTTCACATTCGTCTTTGAACGTTGTTTCAATGATACCTGAACGGCCGCCGCCAACACCAGAGGCATATGACAAGGCAATCTCTTTGGCGTTGCCTGATGCATCCTGATGGATCGCAATTAGACATGGAACACCGGCACCTTTAAGATATTCACCGCGCACTGTATGGCCAGGACCTTTTGGTGCAACCATGAACACATCAAGTGTTGCTTTTGGTTTAATCAAACCGAAATGGATATTCAGACCATGGGCAAATACAAGTGCCGCGCCGTCTTTAATGTAAGGTGCTACGCTTTCTTTGTATACGTCAGCCTGGTGTTCATCAGGAAGCAATAACATTACAATATCAGCCTCAGCAACAGCTTCGGCCGGGGCTTTCACTTCAAAACCAGCAGCCTCGGCTTTAGCAGCAGAAGAAGAACCTTCGCGCAAACCGATTACTACATTTTCAACACCGCTATCTTTCAGGTTTTGTGCATGGGCATGGCCTTGTGAGCCGTAACCGATAATAACGACTTTTTTGGATTTGATCAGTTCCAGATCACAATCTTTGTCGTAGTAAACTTTCATTGAACCACATGATGTGCCTTCGCATGATGAATCTGCGCATGTAGCGTCTTTTTGTGCTAGCTGTGTATTGCTCATATTTATGACCTCTTCAGATATTTTTATCTTAAACGTTATGTACTCAATATTCTGCCTTTAGCGGGAATGGTCTATACTCAGCATTATTCAATCAAATAATCAACAAAAAAGGGGCTAAAAACCCCTTATTCGGCGCTATTTGAACGATTATTTCGCGGTATTACTTGGCTTTTCCTGAAATTCGGACTTCGCCGCTAATGGTTTTATGCACCGGACACTTCTCGGCGATTTCAACCATGCGATCTTTTTGCTCTTGCGTCAGTTCATCACCGATAATCTCGATCTCACAATCAAAATGATCAACCTTCTTGCCATCCACTTCGCGTTTTTCATGCATGACGGATACATTGACATTTTCAAGGGGCAGTCCTTTATGATCTGCATACATACGGATTGTCATGGCTTTACACGCGCCAAGTGCGGCATTTAGAAAATCATACGGCGCGGGACCGGTATCATCACCGCCCATGCTTTGCGGTTCATCGGCTTTTAACATATGTCGATCACCAACAAGTATGTCATGCTGAAATTTACCCTTGCCCGTTGATTTAACAATTAATTGATCCGATTTTTTCATGATGATCCTCCAGCTATTATTGCATAATAGGTTTATTCAACGGCAGGTTATTAGACGGCGAGGGTTATGTAATTTGACCACGGGGCGCTTTCGCAGTGGCCTTATTTACAAAAGCTTATTCACCAATTGCCTTTTCACCGCGCTTCATTGCAGCAACGCCTGTGCGGCTCACATCGATCAACCCCAACGGTTCCATCAATTCAATAAAGGCATCGATCTTTGTCGTTGCACCGGTGAGTTCGAACACAAAGGATTTAATCGTGCTATCCACCACGCGGGCGCGAAAAATACCGGCAACACGCAGCGCTTCAACGCGGGCATCCCCAGAACCTTTTACTTTGATCAGGGCCAATTCACGTTCAACGGATTCACCCTCAATTGTTAAATCGGCGACTGTACGTACGGGAATTAAACGGCCGAGCTGGCTTTTGATCTGCTGAATAACCGGCGGTGTGCCTGAGCAAACAAGGGTGATACGCGACAAGCGCTTATCATGGTTCACTTCAGCCACTGTCAAACTATCAATGTTGTAACCACGACCCGAAAACAGACCAATCACCCGTGCCAGAACACCAGGCTCGTTATCAACAATAACGCATAAAGTATGTGACGCTACGACCCCTTTTTCAGGTGCAGAGCCATAGACGCTTGGTTTGTGGTCGAGTAAATCATGATCAGACATCGTCATATCCTTGTAAAATCTATATCCTATATGTCTTTTAACCGCAGCCAGCCCATATGTCCAGATACCTTTCACCCATATTGGATAACAGGAGTTTATATTACGCATTAAATTGAGGGTTAAAGGGCACAGCTTCAACAGCAAGGCCTGAACGGCACAATTAAAACAGCAGGTTAAACAGCAGGTTAGACGTCATGACTTAAAAACAAAGCGGGGCGTTATTGCGCGGGAGAGATCTGATCATCACCATTATTATCATTAATATCATCAGAGATGTTTGAAGTGTTTTTATTATCAACTTCCTGCGCGCTATCTGCGGCGCCGTTACTCAGCGCACTGCCATCGGGCTGCACTCCGTATTTATTCTGATAATCTTTTTCCAGACGATCAATAAGTTGTTCGGCAATGGCAATTTCTTTTTTAAGTCTTTTTAAATCACGCTCTAATGCGCGTACCTCATTCAGAACTTCGATTTCATTAATAAGATATTGTGGTTCGGGTTCTTGCAGCGGTTCTTCCTGTGCGCGGACAAAGCCCGCTGGTGCTAATACACCAAGGAGCAATATGAATGTTAGAATTAACCGCCGCATATCCATACTTTATCCTATAAAATTATATCTTCCGGCATTTAAACTTGATGACCATTATAATGGCCGTAACACTATTATATTATACATTAGGAATCTTGACCAAACCTTACGCAAAAACGCATACTATCGCCCGCGCGCCCGGTCGACCATTGTAATTTCCGGCGTCGCACGCAGCGCAGCAATGATATTGTATAAATGCTTGGTATCATTGACATAGACATCAATCAGCATATCCCAGAAATCCAGACTGCGGCTGGTAATTTTCAAATTGGTAATATTGCCGCCATTTTTACCGATTACGGTTGATATTGTTCCAAGCGCGCCCGGTTCGTTGCTGATCGTGACTTCGATACGTCCGACATGCGCCTCCGGACTATCAGGACCATCATCCCATGACACATCAATCCAGCGCTCTGGCGTATCCGCGAAGTTTTCAAGCGTATCACAATCAATCGTATGAATCGTAACCCCCTTGCCCGTTGTCACAATACCGACGATCCTATCCCCCGGAAGCGGATGACAACAACGCGCAAAATGCACCGCCATGCCCGGAATAAGTCCCTTAATTGCAAGCGGCTTGGATGATGTTTTGTGTTGCGGAATACCCGGTTTAACCTGTGATGGGTCATCATCATCTTTTGGCTTTTTCGCCGTTGCGGTCATATGCCCCGGGAAAATCGCCTTGAACACTTCACGCGCCACAACATTGCCCGACCCAATACCAACATAAATATCTTCGACATTATCCGCCTTGAATTGCTTGATAACACCGGCCACGGCTTTATCGGTAAATTTATAATCCTCCTGCTGAAAGATTTTCTGCAACATCGCCTTACCCAAAATCAGATATTCCCCGCGCTGTTGCTGGCGAATATAACGGCGAATGCGAGAGCGCGCCTTACCGGTAACAACAAAGCGCTCCCATGTTGGCGAAGGTGTTTGATTTTTGGCTGTAATAATCTCGACCTGATCACCATTTTTAAGCTTGGTATTCAGTGGTGTAATCCGGCCATTAATCTTTGCCCCAACACATTTATCACCAACCTCGGAATGAATGGCATAGGCAAAATCAATCGGGGTCGCGCTATCCGGCAGCTCGATCAAATCACCTTTAGTCGTAAAACAGAAAACCTTATCATCAAACAGTTCCAGTTTTGTGTTTTCTAAAAACTCTTCCGGCTTGGCTTCGACATCAATAATGTCCAAAAGCTCACGCAGCCAGCGATATGTTTTTGAATCCTTATAAACATCCTTACTGCCTCCCTTATAGGCCCAGTGTGCTGCCACGCCCAGCTCTGCTTCTTCGTGCATTTCATGGGTACGCACCTGAATTTCAATACGCTGGTTTTCCGGCCCGATCACCGTTGTATGAATAGAACGATACCCATTGGGTTTTGGTGTTGAAATATAATCTTTAAAGCGACCCGGAACAGTCGGGTACTGACCATGAATAATGCCCAGTACGTGATAACATTGTTCAACCGTATCAACCACCACGCGGAAAGCCATAATATCCGATAGCTGCTCAAAGGCAACGTTCTTACGCTGCATCTTGCGCCAGATAGAATAACGGGTTTTCTCGCGGCCGGTTACCTCGGCCTCTACACCACCTTCTTTTAAAAGGCTGGTCACAAGCGCGATAATATTTTTTACAATTGTTCCGCCTTCTTTGCGTAAGAAAGACAGACGATTTGTGATTGTTTCGCGGGCTTCGGGATTCAGATATGAGAAAGAAAGATCTTCAAGCTCTTCTTTAATATTATGCAGACCAATACGTTCAGCCAGCGGCGCATAAATTTCGATGGTTTCACGCGCAATGCGGCGGCGCTTATCATCGCGCTCGATATGATGGAGCGTACGCATATTATGCAGTCGATCAGCCAGCTTGACCAAAAGCACACGAATATCTTCGGACATTGCCAAAACCAGCTTGCGGAAATTTTCGGCCTGCTTGCCTTCAACCGTCTGACTTTCAATTTTCGTCAGCTTGCTAACGCCATCAACCAGCATTGCAACATCATCGCTAAATGCTTTACGGATATCGTCATACTGCGCCTTGGTATCCTCGAGTGTATCATGCAAAAGCGCGGTAATCACCGTATCGGCATCAAGGCGCATATCAGCCAGAATATGGGCAACCTCCAAAGGGTGGGTGTAATAAGCTTCGCCCGATGCCCGAGTTTGTCCCTCATGCATTTCTTTTGAATAGTCACATGCTTTTGCGATTAAATCCGTATCTGCATTCGGATTATAGCTCGTGACCTTCTGTATAAGCGTTTCTTTGGTTTGATGCATCGGCAAGTATCTTAATAAGTGGGTACGTTCATATCATATAAATGCTATATACCCTATTTACTCCATAGCACATAATATAAAAAAAGCTGGTTAAAACCAGCTTTTAAAATAATTTCTATAATAAGAAGATATCGATCTAGAATTCTTCGTCTGATTGAACACCGGCGATATCGCCTAGTGATCCCTCTTCTGAATCATCGTCACTATCATCAACATCAGCTGAAGCACCAATTTTGCCCCATTCTTCTTCACCTTCCATCATGTCGATAACATCTTCGCTATCGTCCATTTCGATGACGCGCTGGTAATTTTTGATTAGCTCTTCTTTCAAAGTTTCAACTTCGATTTTTTCTTCTGCGATTTCGCGAAGTGCGATTACAGGATTTTTATCGTTATCGCGTTCTAAAAGTAAAGGAGCGCCAGCACCAATTTTACGGGCTCTTTGTGATGCAAGCATCACAAGCTCAAATCTACTCGGAATTTTTTCTACGCAATCTTCAACGGTTACACGTGCCATTTCAGTACCTCTTTCATATCAGCTATTGCGAGCAAGTTATAAGAAGTTTTTATGTACAGCGCAAGAGAAAACTCCTTTTTCTTTTTTACTTTACAGAAAAGAGAAGACGGGTGTAGGGTTTATATTAGACAAAACTAAGATGCAAATGACTATCATTCATATCATGGTACTCATATATCGTATTTTTTATAGTTTTTTGACCGGAAATGGTCTTGGTATCCGTCTATTTCAGGTATCAAAAAAATAATTTTAAACATACATATAAAAGAGCGTATTAATTATGGCACATACAAATAGCGATATTCCTTTTTACAAGGAAGAAAAGATTGCACTATTCATTGATGGATCGAACCTTTATGCCGCTACAAAGGCGTTGAATTTCGACATTGATTACAAATGTCTTTTGAAATGGGCAGCTCAGCGCGGCCGCCTTGTTCGCGCTTTTTACTACACAGCTTTTATGGAAGACGAAGAATATTCGCCTCTACGTCCGCTAATCGACTGGCTGGACTATAACGGTTACACCATGGTGACCAAGCCAACCAAAGAATTTGTCGATCAAGATGGCCGTCGCAAAATCAAAGGCAACATGGATATCGAGCTTGCCATTGATATGATGGAACTTGCCGATAAGGTTGATCACATCCTGTTATTCTCCGGTGATGGCGACTTCAGACGCCTGATTGAAGCCATTCAGAAAAAAGGCGTACGCGTTACTGTTGTCAGTTCGGTTCAAACCTCGCCGTCAATGGTAGCAGATGAGCTGCGCAGACAAGCCGATCATTTCCTTGATCTGGTTGAACTGAGCAAACAAATCGGCCGTATTTCACGCCAGCAACAAAACAGCCATAATGATTACGATGCTGATGAAGATATGTGTATGGCAGAAGAAGAAGATGATGATGAACACATGCCCATGCTCAGCGAGGCAATTTAATAGCGCACAAAGCCATACGGAAATCACCGCTTGTCATATCCGTATAACATATAATAATGCAGCGAGAATTATAGGGTTTATTTTCCGTACATTATTGATACAATATCACTCAGGAAAACATCGCCTCAACTCGTTTCTACCTCCACATTTACGCAAGACTTACTAGGCTCGGCACCAAAATGACTATTACACTACATCAAAATGACTTACCCGCAGATATCACTTTTGGCTCCAGTGTTGCCGTTGACACAGAAGCGATGGGGTTAAACAACCACAGAGACAGATTATGTCTTGTGCAGCTTTCAAGCGGTGATGGCACAGCACATTTGGTACAACTCAACAAAAATTACGCTGCGCCAAATTTGAAAAAACTTTTGGCTGACCCGGACATTGAAAAAATATTTCATTTCGCGCGATTTGATGTCGCGATCATAAAAAAATATCTCGAAATTGATTGCACACCGATCTATTGCACCAAAATCGCATCAAGACTTTGCCGCACATACACCGACCGCCACGGCCTAAGAGATTTATGCCGCGAGATTTTGAAGGTCGACCTGAGCAAGCAACAGCAGACATCTGATTGGGGCGCGGCCGAGCTTACTGAAGAACAGCAAAAATACGCTGCCAGTGATGTTTTGTATCTACACGCAATTAAAGACCATTTGGCCGCCGTGCTGGAACGTGAAAACCGCACCGCGCTGGCAAGTCACTGCTTCGAATTCCTCATGACCCGCGCTGAGCTTGACCTTGGCGGGTGGATAGACATTGACATTTTTGCGCATTAAGCGCATAGTCCGCCACGATTATAAAGGCTATTAAAAAAGCTGATGAACATGACCGGATATACGCTATCGGGCATATACAAATTAAAGACGGATATGAAATCGTGCAGGCACAAAAGATGCAACCAAACGCAAAAACCACCAAAGTCGACTCTGAAGAGCATATAGAAAAAGCAAAAGCTGTTCTGGATCTTGAAACCAAAGCCCTTAAAGAGCTATCAGACGGCCTGTCAGGACCAGCTGGCGAAGCATTCTCACAAGCTATACAAGCCATTCACGCAATGAAAACCGTTCCCGGCCTTGCCGGACGTTTGATTATCGCCGGTATTGGCAAAAGCGGCCATATCGCACGAAAAATCGCGGCAACTATGGCATCTACAGGAACACCTGCTTATTTCGTGCATCCGGGCGAGGCCAGCCACGGGGATCTGGGTATGATTACCGGCAATGACATTGTATTAATGTTGTCCAATTCCGGTGAAAACGCCGAGCTATCTGACCTAATCCATTATACAAGACGTTACGGCATTACCCTGATCGCCATAACCAGCAACCCTGAAAGCACGCTGGCAACCCATGCTGACATTATCCTGCAACTGCCAAAATTACCGGAAGCCTGCCCGAACGGCCTTGCGCCAACCACATCAACAACAATGATGATCGCACTTGGCGATGCTATTGCAGTTGTATTGTTACAACAATCCGGCTTAACGCCAGAACAATTCAAAGCATTCCATCCGGGCGGAAAACTTGGCCAACAATTACAATCTGTTGCGGATCTTATGCATCCGTTTGATAGCCTTCCTCGTGTTACTATCGACGCCAAAATGGGCGAAGCTATTGTTGAGCTAACCGCCAAGAATTTAGGCTCAGTCATTATTATGGATGGCGATAAGCTTGCCGGCATTATCACAGATGGTGATTTAAAACATCATATGGCACCTGACCTGCTTGATAAATCTGTCAAAGATATTATGAGCACCACGCCGAAAACGATTTCTGTCAAGGCGCTTGGCGTTGAAGCCATGAATGTCATGACCAAACAGCCGGGGCAATATCTCACCAGCTTAATCGTTATGGATGGCGATAAGCTTGCCGGTATGATCCGTCTACAAGATTGCCTGCAAGCCGGACTGGCATAGATTAATATTATGAATAACGAAAATCAGGCAAATGAAGACAGGCTCAAATTCCTTGGGCAGCCCCAGACCCAAAGCGGTATGGGCAATAAAACTTACACCAAAATTGTCCGTATTTTAAAGCTCGCCTTACCGCTAATGGCGGTTGTTATTATTGCAGTAATTTTTGCGTGGCCGAAAATGCAGGCGCCGGATTTACCAGAACCCGGTGAGGACCTTATCACCAGCAATATTGAAAAGAACGAGTTGATCAAGCCGCGATTTGAAAGTCGCGATGATAAAAACCAGCCATTCACCATCACCGCAGATACAGCAACACAGAATGTGCGTAATCCCGACGTGGTCGAACTATCCCGTCCGATGGCCGATATGCATCTGAATAACGGCGCATCCATTGCTATCGAAGCTGATAACGGAACATATGCACAAAAGGCCGAAAAACTTGTTTTAGAAGGTAAAGTTCGATTGTCCCATGATGGCGGTTATGAAATGGTATCTGATAAGTTGATGATTAATATAGAAAAACAGCAAGCCATTACCGACCAGAACGTATCAGGTCACGGCCCCGAAGGCACAATAGAAGCCACAGGCATGCAGGCTGATGGCCAAAACAAAAAACTTGTATTCACTGGACCCGCTAAACTTACACTATATCAGAAGGTCAAAGGGATAGAATGAGTATTACAAAACAAAATTTATGCGCCTTGCTCTGCGCGCTATTCATTCTGGCGCTGAATAATGCACCCGCATTTGCGCAAAATACGCAAAAAAGCGAACCATTGGTTATTACGGCGATCCAGACATTGGAATGGCACCAGAATGACCAGAAATATATCGCCAGAGGCGATGTTCACGCCGCACAAGGCGATACAGAAATTCGTGCGGATTTACTTGTCGCCGATTACAAAGAAACCGCTGGCAAGAATTTTGATATATATCTTCTAACCGCTAATGGTTCGGTGAATATTATGTCCAAACAAACGCAGGCTATAGGTGATAAGGCCGTATATAATGTACAGGACGGCATCGCCATTATGACCGGCAGTAACCTTAAGCTGATCTCTGCGGATCAAACTGTGACTGCCACGGATAAATTTGAATATTATGTCGATGCCGGAAAATTAATTGCCACAGGTTCGGCCAAAGTCACACGCGGCGAAGATACATTAGAAGCACAGAAAATGACGGCTGATTTCACCGAAGATGCCAATGGAAAGCGCACATTATCAAGCGCAACGGCCATAGGCGGCGTGATTATCACAACACCGGAAGAAACCCTGACAGGACAGACCGGCTTTTATAATGCCGATACGCAAATCGCGACAATTACGGGCAATGTTGTGATTACACGGGGCAAAAACACACTAAAAGGCAGCAAAGCCGAAATTGACCTGTCGACCAATATCAGTAAAATGTATGCAGCCAGCGGCGCCACAAACGGCAGCGGCCAGAACACCGGGCGCGTGCGCGGTGTATTCTACCCAGGAAAAGGCAATGATCTTGGTAATATCATTCAAGCCGAATAAAAACTCTTTGTACCGGAAAAGTAAAAGCTGCTAGGTTTTAATCATGACAATGCAAACACCCATCTTAAAAGAAGTACCTAGAGGACTGGTCGCTGACCATTTATCCAAAAGCTATAAAAAACGCCCCGTCCTTCACGATGTCAGCGTGAATATCCAGCGCGGTGAAGCTGTGGCCTTATTAGGGCCGAACGGTGCGGGTAAAACTACATCTTTTTATATTATAACCGGCCTTATTAGTCCGGATTCCGGCTATATCATGGTCGATGGACAAGATGTTACCACATTGCCGATGTACCGCCGTGCGCGCCTTGGCATTGGGTATTTGCCACAAGAAGCCTCGATTTTCCGTGGACTGAACGTCGAAGATAATATCCGCGCTGTCCTGCAGGCGCAAAAACTCAGCCGTGATGAACAAGAAGGATTTCTGGAAGAACTTCTGGCTGAATTTTCAATTGATCACCTGCGCCGAACCCCTTCAGTCGCACTATCAGGGGGAGAGCGCCGCAGACTTGAAATTGCCCGCGCACTGGCAAGTCGTCCGCAATTCATGTTGCTGGATGAGCCGCTTGCCGGTATTGACCCAATTGCTGTTGGCGAAATTCGTGACTTGATCGGTCACCTTAAAACCAAAGGTATCGGCGTCTTAATTACAGACCATAACGTGCGTGATACACTGGATATTGTTGACCGTGCCTATATCTTACATGATGGGCATGTTCTGCATCAGGGCACGCCGGATGAAATCATTGATAATCCCGATGTACGCCGTGTTTATCTGGGCGCTGAATTTTCAATGTAAGTTTTACATCCGACAATATACATAACCTTACATTTTATCTTGATATTACAACTAGAATCCCATCATAATATTTAAGACGGTTACCCCCTACCAACTTCTTGCCGTTGCATCTAGCAGCAGAAAGGGGGTGATATCATGACAAAAAAGATTGGCCGCAGTGCCAAAACTGGTAGATTCACGACCGTGAAAAAAGCACAGAAATATGCTTCAACACATGTTGTCGAAACTATTAAGACGTCAAAGAAAAAAGGTAAGTAGTGTGCCTACTTACCTTTAGATCCATAAAAGATGGGGGTAACCGCCACCTATATATACAGAGAATCACAATCCGATTCTCAGGTCAATAATAACTTCATTTTACAAAAAAATTATTAAAGAACATTGAAGTATGAAAACTCTAGATAGTGGCGATGCGCTGATCCAGCGCTTTATTGACTGATGTGCTGCGCGTGCTTGCATCTTCACCTAGAGCTGCTTCATATCTATCTTTAGCAGCAGCAAACTGGCTCGCCCTTGAGCTGAACTCATCACATAAGCTCGGCTCACCCAGATTGGTTTCCCGCACATCATGCAGGCCGAATTTATCTCTTAAGTGGTCAATGACAATATTTTGAACGAAGTAAGCCTGCTCCTCTTGTTCATCAGACGTAAAATCCTGAAAGCTGCGCCCGTTTTCAATTTGAATGTCATCAGCAATAGCATGCCCAAGCTCATGCGCCAGCCACGACACAGCATTTGGAGTGCCCCGATAAACAAGATCAATAATGCCGTGATCGCTATCGTTAATTTGCTGCGTAAACGGCCCGCCATCTGCGCCATAACCTTTTGTGTTAAAGCGCTCTGCATAATCGGGAATAAGCATCCCCGAGCTCACGAGATCAGCATGAGTGACTCCCGCGGGGCGATACATCTGAACTTCTACTATTTCAGGATTAGCCGTTTCCAAGATATTGGTGCGCGCATCATTATATAGGATATCGGCAGCACGCTGCCCTAACGCTGCATCAAAATCTGTCAACGCATCAACGATCAGCCCTTTAGCAACATCCAATGATATGTGGCTTTCACCGTTCACGCTCACACCCGCCTCCTTATTACCTTTTTGGTAAATTACATACATTTTACCTCTTTTGAGACAAAGTGCGCAAATTTGCGAAAATCACTTAATAATATAATCATTTCAGACCTGTCATCTTTACGCTTTCGTGCTAAAATGAATACATGAACGATCTATCCCAAAAACTCGACCTCAAGCAGTCCCAGAACCTTGTCATGACGCCGCAATTACAGCAGGCGATCAAGATTTTGCAGCTCAATAATATGGAGCTAACCGAGTTTGTCGAAGAAGAGCTTGAAAAGAACCCATTACTGGAAAAGGATGACCGTCAGCCCGATATTGGTGACGAAGCAGAGGCAGCGCCCAGCGCCCCCGAAGAAACCGACCGGATGCAAGAACAATTTGATGAAAACTGGACCGGAAATGAAAACACGGAATCTGCCGGGAATTCGGCCGAAAACACAAATTCACTGAGCGGAATTGGCAGTGGCGGTAATACATCATTTGATGGTCCGGCCTATAATTTTGAAAATACACTATCCAAAGACGCAACCTTGCGCGAACACCTGCTTGACCAGCTTAACCTTGCCTGCCCTGATCCGCGTGACCGGCTGATCGGCGCGCAGCTCATAGATCAGCTTGATGAAAGCGGCTATTTACGCAGTGATGTCACCGCATTAGCAGAACAACTCAGCGCTTCTGAAGATCGTATCGAAAGCCTGATCAAGACCCTTAAAACATTCGACCCAACCGGCATCTTTGCCAGCGGGCTTACAGAATGTCTTGCGATACAGCTTGACGAACAAGGACGACTTGATGCACCCATGCAACGGCTGCTTGATAATCTGGATCTAATCGCCCAACATGATATGAAAAAACTGGCTGAATTATGTGAGGTAAACTCATCATATCTAGAAGACATGATTGGCGAAATTCGCGAGCTAAATCCCAAACCAGCCGGAGATTTTGACCATTTCGTCGTGCAAACGGCCGTGCCGGATGTTGTAATGAAGCGTCTGCCAAAAAACCTTGGCGGTGGATGGCGTGTCGAACTGAATAACGATACTTTGCCACGGGTCCTTGTAAACGAAGAATATTTCACCGAAGTAGCACAAAAAACCAAAGACAAAAAAGATAAGTCATATCTGAACGCACAGCTGCAATCGGCAAATTGGCTTGTACGTGCAATGGATCAACGCGCCAAAACTATTTTGAAAGTTGCCGGCGAAATCATCGAAGAGCAAGATGCGTTTTTTCTATTCGGTATAGAGTTTTTAAGACCAATGACCTTGAAAGATATTGCCGAAAAAATTGAAATGCATGAAAGCACGGTCAGCCGTGTGACCAATAATAAATATATTGATACGCCGCGCGGCACTTTCGAACTAAAATACTTCTTCTCCACTGCGCTGGGAGATGGCGATAACGCCCATTCAGATAAAATGGTAAAATCGCGTATCCAGACCTTGGTCAATGACGAAGATCCGAAGAAAATACTGTCAGATGAAAAACTGGTTGAAATATTACGTGCCGAAAATATTGATATTGCGCGTCGAACTGTTGCCAAATATCGCGAGAGCCTGAATATCCCGTCTTCTGTACAGCGGCGCAAACAAAAACAAGGAAAATAACGCCGAAAAAACCGATAAAATATGCGGCAAATTCGTAAAAACTGTGCAGTCATATTAAAGTTTTCTCAATAGTTTATGCATTACAATCAAAATATGGCTCAAACATTAATCATGGCTTGTCTAAACAGTCGCTTTTCTGCTACGAATTCTGTGCTTAATACACATGAGGCTGATACACTTTTTCGTGCAGAAAGAACAAGTTAACCAGCGCATCGGCAAAACGCCATACCCCGCGTAATCAATTCAAACATCAATGATCAAGGTCAATAGACCCTATACAAATGAAGAGTAAGATTTATATAAACCAAGTAAAGATTCAGGCGTAAGATACATTAAAGACTCATATAATATATTGTAACGAGTAAGATGTAGACAGCCGAGTAAAATAACGAATAACCGATAAGAAAACACAAGAGAAAGGTATTTCACAAATGCAACTAACCGTACAAGGAAAACAAATCGATGTGGGTGATGCGCTGCGCGAACATGTCAGCGACAAACTCGAAGATTTGAACAGTAAATACTTCAACCATGCAACATTTGCGACTGTTACTTTCTCTAAAGAAGGTCATGGGCGTGGCCTTATCCGTTCGCAGGTCAATATCCGTATTGGCAAGAACATAATGGTCACCGCCGATGAAACAGCGCAAGACCCATATGCTGCGTTTGATGCATCATCAGAGAAAGTCGGAAAACAGATGCGCCGTTATAAAAAGCGCCTGCGTGACCATCATGATCGTATTGAGCTAACGCCGGAATCAGAAACACTCAAAGCTCGTGATTACGTACTTGCGGCCGAACCTGATAACCAGAACGAAGAAACAGCAAACGAAAAACAGGAGGATGAAGCACCGGTTATCATCGCGGAAATGACAACCGATATTCAGACAATGTCTGTAAGTGATGCAGTGATGCGTATGGATTTATCGGGAGAGCCTGCCATGTTATTCCGTAACTCTCAGAATCAGGAACTCAATATGGTTTACCGCAGATCAGACGGAAATGTGGGCTGGATTGATCCATCGATTAACCTTAAATCTGCAGCAAACGGATAATACTCCACAAAGTATGAATACAGATATAACAAAGCCCTGATAGCGTTTTCGCGCTTATCGGGGCTTTTTATTATTGCGCCGCACAAGGGAAAAAGGTGGAAATATGGGGATAAAGGGATTATGTGATTGAGGAATTCGGGCGGTCAGCCCGTAAAATTAAAAAGATGATATTCAAATGTGTGGGAATATAGATATGAATTTTGATGGAATCACATCAGGCATTCGGGTTGATACAATTAAACAGCTCTATCAGGATATCGCGCAATACACTTCGGTGATTTGCCCTTTGAGCGAGCCGGACGTCATTAACGCTCTTATGAGTTCGGAAGACAAAAACTTTGCCATGCTTGGTAATGGTCTAGCATTTCCAAATTTCAAAAGTGAAAAGTTGATTGACCCTGTCATCACATTCATGAAGCTTGAAACACCGCTTGATATCGACACACCTGACCATAAACCAATTGATCTAGTTATCATGGTGGCCTCACCGATGTGCGACGGCAGCAAGCACCTGAGATTGCTATCAAAGATATCACGTATGTTCCGCGATGAAGATTTATGCGCCAAATTACGTAGTGCCGAAGATGATGACGCATTAAGTGCTATTCTGGAATACCCGCTTATCCTTCAAGAGGCTGCATAAGACGCAGGCTATAACGCGAAGAGCGTTATTCAATATATAGACTAGTTATATACCGGCTGGTTGCTCGATATTTCTTTCTGGATTTTCGGCTCTTTCCGCACTGCTTGCTCTGGCATTTTTTAGGGCATTTAACGAAAGCGGTTTTCCCAAATAAATCTAGTGCAATGTAACCGGGGCAAGATCGTTGCTTACAGCAAGCAATGTCGCAATTTCCGCATTATCATGAGAAGATAAATGCGTGCCGTCAGCGGCATGCAAGCTGTAGGACGTTTTTTGTTCGCTTTGTACCGGACGGATATAAGCAACCTGATCCAGTCCCAAATTCAGGAAATCATATTCAGAAAGCTCTTTTAAAAAGTTTCTTTCAAAAACATCACTCACCTTCATATTTGTACCCTCATACATTTTCTTCATTATTAAAACTCGTCCTCAATATACGCTTTAAGCTGACATCAGCCTGACAAACAATCTTTAACCATCCATCTCGACATCAATACTGCTGGTCAGAGACTTTGTTTCAACCTTCGTTGCTGTATTTGTTTGTGCAGGCTGTTTAATTTTAATCTTTCTGGCATTTGACTCAGGCACGATACGCTTCATATCGACGTGCAATAAGCCGTTATCCATCCATGCGCCGTTGACCTCGATACCATCGGCTAGAACAAATGTTCTCAGGAACTGGCGCGCTGCAATACCACGATGTAGAAACAGACGGTCTTTATCGTCTTGTTGTTTACCGCGGATCACAAGTTGGTTGTTTTCAATCTCAATATCAAGATCGCTCAGGCTAAACCCTGCAACAGCAAGAGTAATGCGCAGTTCGTTATCACCTAGTTGTTCGACGTTATAAGGCGGATAGCCTTCTGAAGATTTTTTGAGTCTGTCCATTTCCTGTTCAAGGTAATCAAAACCCAAAAACAAAGGATGGTCCAATAGAGACAATCTTGTGCTCATTTTATATCTCTCCCGGTCACTTCTCGAAACTGAGCAAGCACCTCATGTATGAATGGCCCGCCTCATGCAGCACCATATTGTTAACAATATAGAGATCACCTTACGGTTTTCAATATAAACTAACTTCTATATCGTAAAAATTATCTAATTTATTTCGTGAGAGCGTAACTTGTACGGATCTGTCTTACGCGGCGCCTGATTTATCGTATTCTGATTTTGCTCTTTCCTTCACGAAAACCCTGTCACAATACATGCATTCAGCAATATCGCTTTTACTATAGCTATACCAGACGACCGGATGTCCTAAACTGCCATGACCACCATCACAAGATACGCTATCCGCATTATTCTTGATAATAATAACCTCGGGACCTTGTGATTTTGACTTTTGCGCATTTTTAGACATCAAGAACTCCTTGCAATCCGTCTATGAATTTGACTATATAATCCAATAAATACCACAATGGCATCGTCACTCTACTCTTTCAAGCGTTAACGATGTAAAATAAACAATAACGGATAAAATCTGTATAAGAAACCGGCATAAACTGCATGAAAAGAGGCACCCCCTCATGACCAGCGCGAATTCTCCGATATCCTTTATTGATAACCGGTCCGTTTCAGGACAAGAAGACAAATACAAAACCGTTACTGTTGATGTCGATAAAATCATTCAAAACTGGCGCTCTTCCCTTTTTGCCCATAGCTGGTTCCACGCCGATGGACGCATGAAAGCTTTAGAAGAGCTATCTGATATCGAACAAGAGCGCCGCCGCGATGTAGAACAACAAATTGACGGCAAACAGCATATCGAACGCCCGGTCCTTGGTATTGGTTTACTTGATAATGTTGAAATTGGCTCCGGCAGGTCGGTTTTTGTAACGCTGGCCGCGCATCAATATAAAGAAGTATCCGTTCATATCAGATTATCAAATGAAGACGAGCTTAAAGACTTCATCATCTCATAACGCATTTATTTTTAAGCACAGATGCTAAGAAATATCACAAACAACACAGAACAGCCCTAAACACGCCGAATTATCGGCCATGCGGCACGCATTAGCCGTTATAAGTCAATAAGGCCTGACGGACGCGCTCTTCAATAGCATCCCAGTCCTTTTCCGTCACAAGCTCGGCCGCAGAAAACGCCGACATGCCCAGCGCAATTACATTGGCCAGCGCCATATAATCATTGATATCTTTCAAACCGATACCACCCGTTGCACAAAATTTAATATCCGGAAACACAGGTGCTAGCGCCCGTAATGTTTTAACGCCACCAAAAGCTGCTGCCGGAAAGAACTTCAAATAGGTCAGACCTCTGGCTCTGGCGGCCTGAATTTCCGTAGGCGTAACCGCGCCAGGCAAATAAGGCAAATCATGATCTTCACACACTCTGTGAACTTCTTCGCTATAGCCGGGGCTTACGATGTATGATACGCCGCTCCGGCCACATTCATATACCTGTTCGGCGGTCAAAACCGTACCAGCGCCAATTAACATTTCAGGAACGCTGTCTTTGATCGCCTTAATCGCATCTTGTGCCGATCCTGTTCGTAAAGTCACCTCGATATTATCTATGCCGCCTTTATGCAGCGCCCTTGCCAATGGAACTGCGTCGGCCAAATCATCTATGGCACACACTGGAATAAGTGGTGATGCTTTTAAAATATCCTGTATTTGCAGTTCTGCCATAGTAATTCCTCATTTGACTCCGGGTCGTATTTATTTCTAGATAAGATCATATAGTAAAAACAAATTGATAGAAGAGACGAATGAAATTATTTGCATCCATTGGCGAATGCATGGTTCAGATGCTACAGCAGCCGGACGGACGCTATATTCGGAACTATGCCGGTGATACGCATAGCGCGGCACAATACATGGCATGGCTAGGCAAACATCATGATATTCAATCGGGCTATGTCAGTGTTTTGGGACGTGATAAATTCGGCACGCAAATACTGACTGATTGGAAAGATAATGGCCTTGATACCTCATTGGTCATGACCACAGGACAGAAAAACACCGGATTATATTTTGCCGATACCGATGAAAACGGCATTCGGGACTATACTTATTACCGTTCTGACTCTGCCGCGCGCCTTTTGTTCCGCCTGCCTGAATCTGCCGCAATCCTGTCAAATCTGATGAATTACACAATGATCCATGCTTCTGCGATTACACTGATGATCTTGGAAGATAGCGATAAAGAAAAGCTGGTAAATTTATTTGAAAGCGCGCAGGAACACGGCATAAAAACCGCCTTTGACACCAATTACCGCCCCAGTGGCTGGCCCAGCGCGGCAAAAGCCAAAGAATGGATAGACGCGATATTGCGCCACACCGACATTGCCCTACCCACCGATGATGAAAACGCCGATCTTTATGGCGATAAATCACCTGAAGATACCGCAAAACGAATATTGAAAATAGGCGCCACAGAAGTCGCCGTTAAATGCGGGCCAAATGGCTGTATTCTAGCCAATGAAAAAGAACAAATTCATGTGGCTTCAGTGCCCGATATTCAGGTGGTCGATACAACAGCAGCCGGAGATTCCTTTACTGCCGGATATTTACTGGCTAGATTATGCGATAAACCACTTCATGAAGCTGGCGCTTTCGGCCATAATGTCGCCGCGCAAGTGATACAGCATCAAGGTGCGCTGATTGATCCGGCTTTATTGCCGAAGCTATAAACTCAGCGCTCTTTGCGCATATTACGCTAATTTCAGGATTGCTTGCGCCACTTCACACCTTCGGCGCTATCTTCGATGACAATGCCTTTATCTGCCAGAATATCGCGAATTTCATCCGCTCTAGCGAAATCTTTTTCCGCTCTGGCTCTTTGGCGTTCTGCAATAAGCTGGTCAATCGAGACAAGATCAATATCATCACCGACCTGACCATAACCAAGCCACTCTGCCGGGTCTTCGCCCAATATACCAAGCAACTTTCCAGCTGCCAGCAGGCTCGATTTGATTTGCTGTTTATCTTGCTCATTCGCTTTTGCTGCGCTTTTCGCCAGTATGTTCAGCTCCGCCAGCGCC
>JAUILO010000187.1 GCA_030432775.1 Alphaproteobacteria bacterium | reverse complement strand
ATAAAAGCCGTAATCAATAACGCTCTTGCTTCATCCGCGCCAATGCCGCGGCTACGCAAATAAAACATCGGATCTTCATCAAGCTGGCCGGTTGTTGTTCCATGCGAACAAGAAACATCATCAGCATAAATTTCAAGCTCTGGCTTTGTATCCATCTCCGCACCTTCAGATAGCAAAAGCGTATTGGATAGCTGATAAGCATCTGTTTTCTGTGCAGGTTTAAAAACATGAACCTTGCCCTGATAGACGCATCGTGCCTGATCGTCCAGCACACTGCGAATAAATTGATTTGAATGTCCATGCGGTGCCTGATGTTCCATTGTAAACGTGCTATCGGCGTGCTGGCCTCCTTTTAACAAGTTAATACCATTTAAGTGACATTCAATGTTTTCACCTTTCAATTCTGTATGTATCTGGTTACGGCTTACCCCTGCGCCCAGAACCAGCGTAAAGGCTTCGTAATTGCTATCACGCTGCATACTAACATGCGTATTTTGTGTATAGAGAATATCACTGCCATATTCTTGAATACGATAATGTTTAAGCTTCGCATTGGCGCCAAGACGAATTTGCGTATAGGCGTTATTCCATGCGCCGACTTGTCCTTCATGACGCTCTATAAGTGTCAGTTCAGCGCTTTGCTCTAACTCAATAATCAAACGTGGCGCGCAAATTCCGTCTTCTGTCAGCTTGATTAAAAGCTCAATCGGCAGGTCAACACTTTGCCCTTTGGGAACACGTATATAATATCCATCATTCACAAAAGCATGCGCCATATAAATCAGGCTTGTATCTTCATACCGTGTCCAGTTATTCGGCACATCTGTCACAAGATCTTTCATTGCCTCATCCGCATTTACCAAGATATCGGCAAGCGGTGTGATATATTCTTTTGCGCCTTCAATTGTCAGTTCAGCCGGACTATATCCCGCAGTGATCTTTTTTACCTGCGGCATGATATTGGTGTATTTAAAACGCTCGAGCTTTGGGGTCGGCAGACCAAAGCTTGATAACATAGATATATTATCGCTATGTGCTTCTTTTAACCATGCGGCGTTTTTATAAAGCGCTTCCAATGAAGGCATTGCGACAAACACATTATGCGCATCCTTAACTGCCACTGCCGTCTCCGGTCTATACGGAGATTTCTGCGGCAATTCTGTTACATTGTCTTGTACTGCGACACTACTCATAACTCTTACTATCCTTTAAATCTTCTTTCGATCATTTAACTCGTTCTATATTTGCGGCCTGCTTGCCTGGGTAGTACTTCCACTACCCAAAGGCTGGCCGTAACTAAATTCAACTCTATTCCCATCTGGATCACGGATCATAAACAGCGTGCCGACAGGCGGCTTCATTTCTATCCATGGAATATCGACTATGCCTGCGTCTTGCGCCTTATCGTATATAGCCTTCAAATCATCCAGCGACGAAAGCGCAATACCAACATGCCCTACATCATTTTGCGCCCTGCTGAGCGGCTCTGCGGCCTGATCACACAAGATAAGCTGAAACGCATCATCATCGTTCGGCGACACCATACGAACAGATTTACTCGCCTGACCATATTGCAATACATCCATACCGGCCCATTCTTCATAAAACGCTTTAGACACTTCCATGTCACCGACATGCAGGGTGATATTATTCAGCTTGCTTTGTTCCGGTGAGCTTTGACTTGTCCAGAACTCAACCAAGAACCCATTCGGATCGGTCATACGGAATGACGCGCGCTGACCATCCGCACTTTCCTCATAGGCCTGCACGACGGTCTCATTTTTCACAGCACGCGCATAAATATCACGCAGCTTTTCTTTACTTGTGATCGTAAAGCCAAGGCGTGTTGTGTTCACAGATTTCTGCTCGTGTAATTGCTCTGCGCCCGGCACAAGAACCAACGCAAATTCTCCCTCTTTGCCACGTGAAGACAGCCACGCCGAAGATTGATCTTCCAGCGGAGTTGTATCGATCATGCCTGCATAATCTTCATAAAACTGAAGACTCGCATCAAGATCGCGCACGTGTAATGCAATATGGGTAAGCGCCTTATCCATTTTTCTATGCAGCATCCTTTACAAACTCGGCATAGCCTTTGGCTTCAAGTTCTTTGGCCAAATTCTCGTCACCGCTTTTGATAATTTTTCCATCTGCCAGAATATGCACGACATCGGGAATGATATAATCCAGCAATCTTTGGTAATGTGTAATCACAAGAAAAGAACGGTCATTGCGGCGCAAGGCATTCACGCCATCAGCTACAATTTTAAGCGCATCAATATCAAGGCCGCTATCTGTTTCATCAAGAATAGCGAATTTCGGATCAAGCAATGCCATTTGCAAAATTTCATTACGTTTTTTCTCGCCGCCAGAAAAACCGACATTCACAGCCCGTTTTAGCATATCGTCTTTAATGCCAAGCTCTTTGGTTTTGGTTTTAATAAGCTTTAAAAACTCAAGCGCATCCAATTCCTCCAAATCCTTTTGCTTACGCACCGCATTAACGGACGTTTTCAAAAATGTGGTCATCTGCACACCCGGAATTTCGATCGGGTATTGGAACGCCAAAAACACACCGGCTGCGGCGCGCTCTTCTGTTTCCAGTTCAAGCAAGTCAACACCGTCCATAATGATAGATCCTTCAGTGACCTCATATCCGTCACGGCCTGCCAGCACGTATGACAATGTGGATTTACCGGCACCATTTGGCCCCATAATCGCGTGCACTTCACCAGATGGAATTTCAAGATCAAGACCTTTCAAGATCTGCTTTCCATCAATTTCAACATGTAGATTTTCAATTTTAATCATAACTTCCTCTTTCGTTTACGCTGGCGGACTATCACCGCACAGCAGACAATTTCTTATCTATTATTTGTCTATCCTCTAACAATCATAACTATGCCGCCAAAGGCGCATAATATTCCAAGAGCCTGCACCGGACGTATAACCTCACCCAAAAGCAAACATCCCACCGCAACGGTTGCAGCAATCGCAAAACCGTTCTGCAATATAGCCACCAGACTTGAAACGCCGCCCGCGCCATAGGCCGCTGCTAATGTGATATTGGCAAAACCTACGCCGGCACCGGCGATACCGCACATCACCAGCGATTTTGTATCGTAGCTTGCCGGCATAATCGGTGTATGGGTTGCAAATCTTTGCCCCAATAGATAAAGCAGCGAAACAAGGGCCATAGAAAGCGACAAAACAAATGCCGAAAATGCCAGATCCAGTTTTTCGTTTGCGACCTTGAAAAGCAAATTCCGTGTCGCAAGGCCTGCGCCGGAAATCATTGCCAGTGCCCACCATTGATTAAACATAATTTTTACCTTTTCTTATCAACGTTCTTATACGTCTTGGTTGCTTTAAAGCATGTACGCTCCCCAAAAAAAAGAGTTAGCCAACACTTCCTTCCAAACTGATTGCCACAAGTTTTTGTGCTTCGACCGCAAATTCCATCGGCAAGGCCTGTAGAACTTCACGAACGAAACCATTTACAATTAATGCCACGGCTTCTTCTTCATCCATACCGCGCTGACGACAATAAAACATCTGGTCTTCGCCGATTTTGGATGTTGTAGCTTCGTGTTCTAAATGCGCTTTCGGGTTTTTGCTTTCAATATATGGCACAGTATGCGCGCCGCATTGATCACCAATCAGCAAGCTGTCACACTGGGTAAAGTTCCGTGCGCCTTCTGCGCTAGGCATAATTTTAACCAATCCACGATAAGTTTGATCCGAACGTCCGGCAGAAATACCTTTGGCAATTATCTTGCT
>JAUILO010000024.1 GCA_030432775.1 Alphaproteobacteria bacterium | reverse complement strand
CGGTGACATTGATGTCCTTATTGCCGGAACGAACGCGCAAGATGCTGCCAGCGCCGCTGCTTCTATAGAGGGCGTAAGCAAGGTTCTTCATGCCGATAGCCCGGCTTACGAGCATTTTCTGGCTGAAAATATCGCACCTGTCATTGTCAGCGCAGGTAAAGATTACAGCCATATTCTTGCGCCAGCGACTTTCTTTGGTAAAAATGTATTACCGCGCGCCGCTGCTTTATTAGATGCACAGCAAATCTCTGATGTGATCTCCGTTGAAAGTGCCGACACATTCACCCGTCCCGTCTATGCCGGTAACGCCATTGCAACGGTTAAAAGCAATGATAGCATCAAGGTATTGACCATTCGCCCGACCGCTTTTGATCCAGTCGCTGCCAATGGCGGATCAGCGGCGGTTGAAACCATTACCGCAACCCAAGATTCAGGCCTGTCCGAATTTGCCGGAGAAGAGCTAACGAAAAGTGATCGTCCGGAACTTGCCACAGCAGGCATCGTTATCTCAGGTGGCCGGGGCATGGGCAGCGGCGAAGCATTCGGCATGATCGAAAAAGTAGCCGACAAACTCGGCGCAGCGATTGGTGCATCACGCGCGGCGGTTGATGCCGGTTATGTTCCTAATGACTATCAGGTCGGCCAGACCGGTAAGGTTGTTGCGCCAAATCTTTACATTGCTGTCGGTATTTCAGGCGCGATCCAGCATTTGGCCGGTATGAAGGATTCAAAAGTCATTGTGGCGATTAACAAAGACGAAGAAGCGCCTATTTTTCAGGTTGCCGATTACGGACTTGTTGCTGACCTGTTTGATGTTTTACCGGAACTTGAAAGCAAGCTGTAAGTTTATTTGCCCGCAGGCAATAAAACACCGCTAACGCGATACAGATTAATACAGCACCTTGTTTATATAAGGTGCTGTAATCCTTTTAGCGCTATGAATGGATCTTGCACAACATAAACCGGTGTATCATCCAAAGCCGTTTGAACAACCGGCACCGCGCCTTTGCGAAAATATCCCAAAAACTCGTCTGTTTTGAATAAATCATGTTCGGTTAAATGATGGATAACGCCGCCATCAATATAAACACCGCCATAAGCATGACCGAATAACACAGCCTGATTAACAACCATGCCTAAAAATTCACTGAAATATTTAAGCGTTAAATCAAAAACAGGATGGGTTTTATGACCAAGAACATTATCCATCCTCACGCTGTCCGGGCATGAATAACCGCCCATCTGACACAACGCTTTGAACATATATAAAAGTCCCGGACCACTCACAACATGTTCGGCAATTAAAGGCGGGTTCTTCTCTCCCCAAAGTCTGGCCATAAGCTGTAGACAGATCACATGATCATATGTTGCAGCCGGACACATCATATGTCCGCCAAATGTCTCGCGCACGGCGTAATGACCGCTTTTATCGACACCGGCATCATCACATCTATCAACATATGCCACGCCAAGTCCTGTTCCAGGCCCCATCACCAATGATGTTTTCGATGCCGCTCCACTGCCGCTGGCAAGACAGAGCAATTCGCTTTTGGGCATTGATACCGCGCCAATTGATGATGCGCCGAAATCATTACAGATATGAAGCAATTCAAAGCCTTGGGCGCTTAGGTCTTGTTTGGAAAAATGCCAGCGCCCTTCATGGGCAAACCCCCATACACCATTTTCATCCGGCCATGCCGCCGTTGCAATTGCGATTTTTCGTGTGCTGATATCCGGATAATGCGCGGAATAACCGGACAGCGCGTCCTGCAAAGACGGGAAATCACTGACCGGCCATTTTTCAAGCGACGATATAGAACCGCCTTCGACTTGACTTACGCCAATACGAATATGCGTTCCGCCTATATCTGCTAAAATCACCTGCCCTGCATCATTGCCTGTATCGCTCATAGCGGAGTTTCCTTTGGTAACGCTTTGCGCCTATCGATGTACACCTGAAACAGTATGGCGGGTGTCTTGGGTATCATCATGCGGATCAACATGGATAAGAACTTCGGCATTGGGGAATGACGCAACAATATCCACCTCGATATCGCGGGCAATATTATGCGCATCCAGCAATAACAGACTTGAATCCACCTCCAGATCAAACGAGATGAATATTTTCATACCGGATTTATGGGTGCGCAAATCATGCATTCCCATCACTTCCTTATGAGATACGATTTTATCTGTAATTTCCTTACGAATTTCATCAGGAAGCTCACGGTCCAAAAGCATATCCAGTCCCTTTTTGGCTATATCCTTAACCGTGTAGGAAATATAAAGAGCCAGCACAATTGAAAACGCTGGATCAACCCAGAGCGGCGCACCTTGCGATAAAGCAACAAGAACGGCCATCACGCCAAGATTGACGACAATATCGTTCAGGTAATGCGCTTGATCAGCTTCCACAGCCAGAGATGGCGCCATTTTAAGGGTATAGCGCTGTATCATCACAAGGGTCAGGGACAACATGATAGAAATTGCCAACACCACATACACCAGATGATGATGCACGACTTCAATCGGACGAATAAAACGAATAAAAGATTCAAAAATAAGGAATACGGCTGCGCTCATAATAAAGGCCGCCTGCAACAAAGCCATAACACCTTCGATTTTTCCATGCCCATAGCGATGTTCTGAATCTGCTGGTTTCAACGAATATTGAATAGCAAAAACGGTCATCACCGAAACACCGGCATCAACAAATGAATCAATAAGCGATGCCATGACACTGGTCGAACCGCTATACCAATAGGCAACAGCCTTCATCAAAATAAGAACTGAAACCGTTACAAGCGAAGCAATACCGGCAAATAAAGCGTATTCGGATTTGATGGGGCGTCCATCAATCTTATCTTTATGCGGCATAAATAAAGGCAATAGTTTTCCAAACATAGGTCATTCTTTATGGCCTGCTGCTTAAAATCAAGTTCATTCTTTCATATGGCTAATCTTTAGCCATATCCAGCGTCAATATGTAGTCTCCGGCGCGGTCCGGACGTATAACAAACACATCATTCACCTTCAATTTATCGCGACCCGTAATCATCAAACGGGAACCGCCATCCTCAAGGCTCTTACCCCGCATGGAAAGCAATACAGAATTATCGCCAAACTCCCAGTTATCTTGTGCCTCATACCAGGAAATACCCGGCAGGAATATCATGATAACCCGTCCATCTGCCTCGCGAGAGATCTTGTAATCAGCAGAATCGGAAAGCCCCAGAGAAATACGAACTTCTCCGGATTGCTCTCCGATCCATACCTGATTAACGGTGGCCGGTTGACCACCTTTTTCCCCGGAGACGGGACGATTAGCTTTTACAGCAGCAGAAGGAGGGCGTGTAGTATGGGCTACTTCACCATCCTTTCTTTCCATTTTGCTACTGGTTCGAGCGTCTTCGTCCCGTTCCTTAGGTAAGTTACCCTCACCGGCGGTGAGGGGGGTAGGCACTGGGCGGTCGTCCATTGGTTCACTCACAGCTTCAGAGGCAGTCTGATCAGTTCGCGCAGTAGCAGAACGAGGGCGTGTAGTATGGGCTACTTCACTATCCTCTCTTTCCGTTTCACTACTGTTTTGAACCTGTTCAGCCTGTCTTAAAGCCAGTTCACCCTCGCCAATGGCAAGGGATTTGAACCGTGAACGACCGTCAGTGGTATTGAGAGCAGATTTTTCCGTCCTGTCTGCTGCCGATAGAGCGTGGTCAGTATGGGCTACTTCACCACCATCTCTCTCTGTTTCGGCAACAGACTGCGTTTCCTCAATCTGCTCTAGGATTTCGAGATCAACGCCATAGACGAAGAGCTCATCGGAATTCACCGAGACGGATCTCGGTGGGACGAAAACTTTTTGTGAAGAATTGGCGCGAACAATATAGTCGCCGGGCTTCACGTATTCAAAGTTGTAGAAACCATCAAATGCGGTGAAGACCTTATTGACAACTTCACCACCCTTATCAACCAGCTCGACTTGCAAACCGATTGCGGGCTGGCCATCAGAGAAATAAGCGGTACCATCGATAGCGCCTGATTCTACAATTGGAATATTGACATCTAAAACCGTGGCCGGACGCAGTAACGCGGCGTAGCCGTCCACGGTCGAAACATAAAACGGGTTGTATTCATATTCATCAAAGGCCAGATAAGTCAGACCGTTTTTATCAGCATCAAGGATCAGCTCACGGCCATTTTCATCCGTGCCTTTTGATACCCGTCCGTCGACATTAACTCTGGCTTCTTCAAGATTTTCATCGCCTTCGCTAAATACCCCATCCGCATCATTATCAAGAAAGATATGTGTACGCAGGGCATTCTGGCTTTTCAGGTCAGAGCTGCGGGCGATATAGGCATCATCAACACCATATGGCGCTATGCTCGCACGGCCACGCAGCAAAAATGACAGACCGCCATCGCTATCCCAATCTGTATTCACACTGCCGTAGAATGTGTCAAAATCCTTACCCAGCTGCAGGCCTACAGAGTTATTCTTGGTAATGAAATTGTGATCCAGATTTAAAGCCGCAGTAAATTCATCATGGCTATTATAACGCAGCGAGGCATTGAACGAGCTAAGCTCGCTTTCAGGCTGTAGAAGATAATTCAGGCGGGAACGCAGATTCCAGTTGCGGGCAAGGCGCGCACTTACATTGGTATTACCGGAGACCACCGAAGTTGACCCCGCACTGCTTGACTGTACACTGCGGCGGATCGAATTATCAAAACGGAATCCGGACATAAAGAGAGATTGCTTGGTATCAAATACTGTCTGGCTATACCCGTCTTTGTGTCTGCTATGGTCCAACTTGAAACGCAGCCCTAGCGAGCCAAAAGGCATACGGAATGTCCGGTTGGTTAATCCACGAAATTCAAAAGTCTGCGAGCGATCGCCATACAGGTTTTTCTGGCTACCGAAATCATTGAATACCGTACCCTGAAGATTATACCCCCAATTCAGCAAGCGTGAAGAGTAACGCATATCCAGCGCCTCGCCGCCGCCAACCTGCTTGAACAATTCAGCCCGGCCCGTGCCATCCTTAACACCGAAATTCGCCCCGACAGATAGATATTCATCATTGTGCTCGGTTGTAATTACCCGCGTTGTCGTACCAAACACTGTAAGCCAGCGATTTATGCCATGCGTTACAGACCCGCTATAGGCGATGCCATCACGTTTGTTTACCTTGTTGCTATCACTAAATGGCAAGGTTGATTCATCGGCATCGACAATGCTTAAGTCATAATTGGTATGACCCGGTTTTTGCAAAGCACCGGCAATTCTGTATGTCTCAAGACGCTCTTCAACCTCGCCTTGCGGACCATACAGAACTGTGCGGAACTGGTTACTACCGGCGAACATATCAACATCTTCGAATTTATATTCGCCATTGGCTGGAACCGTAGAAAAATCTATCAATTGATTATTATGATAAAGCTCTATTTCCCAGCCCGGGTTGGACACACCATCAATCGTGACCTGATCAAACTGCACATCGCGCTCAGTCGGTGTGGAGGACAAGCGCACACCACGGCCCGATACAGAAGTTGAAATCAGACGATTTGATACCGTACCAACATCACCCAGCGTTATACGTCTCACACCCAAAGGCATTGCTCGTCCGTCAAAATCCTGACGGCTCAAACGAAAACGTACATTGCGGGGTGAATTGAAGGAATCCTCGGTATAATTAAAATTGAAATTATAATCTGCCGAGAACCCCAATAGATCGTTCCGACCGCTGACGGCAGCTGAACCATTGATCTCTCCCTGATCATTCCAGCCAAATGTTTTGTCAACGCTTAGAACGGGAAGACTGTATAATCTGTAAGGATTATGCAATCCGCTAAACCCTGCCGCGTCTAAAAACTCCTCTTCACTACCATTGAGGAGTCTATCTCTGCGGGCGGCACGGTCCAAAGCTGCTTCGAAAGGAAGGAGATGGGGCGTTTTGATTTCCAATCGAAGATCTCCATAATTCAGATGGAGATTAAGTGGCCATATCTTATTCAATAAATTGATGTCGACATAGGCCTGCGCTAACCCTCCGGCGTAGCGCTCAATGATGATTTCCCCAGGGCTATAAGGAAGAGACGGGCTGGTCTTTAACTGTGTACGTATTCTGCTCCAGATCTATATGGAATGTGTTGTCCTGTTTCAAAAACCATCCTTCAATGGTGTTTTGTTCAAGATCCATACGTACGGGGAAATCAACGAGTAGGGCTATTTCTGTTAGGGGGAGGAAATATTGCTCGCCTTGCTCAAACGCAAAAATTCCTTCCGAAAGCACAGAAGGACCTCTCTTGACCTGTAGTACCAGATCGAAGATATCAAGTTTTCCAAAACTATCTTGCGCCCTTGACGGAGACAAAAAGATACCCAACGCGAACACAACAGTGATCGCGACGAATAAAATTCGCCGTAAAAACGCGACATAATGCAATACGCCCATGAAACAGAGCAGAGAGTTAGTAGTTAAAGTAGCCCACTAGAATCATAGCAACGAAAACGCCATAACCGAATCCCTGCAATAGATACAAAGAATCTTACCCACAGCTAATGTGGATAATTTCACGGTAAAAATGAAAAAATGCTATAAAAGTCGGCAAAAACGTGAATCGAATGAATCGGTTTAATTCACTGGAGCGCTCGCTATGAGACCGCCAGAAAAAACAGGATCATCAGGAAGCGCGGTATATTCAAGCACCATATCTTTACAGCCCTGCGTGCCGTCTTTAAGCACAACAAAACTTTTAACCTGTTTGCGTTCAGTATAAACGCGCGCACCGCCCTGCCCCAAAACAGCATTGCCATCAGACACACAAACAACCCTTGTACTGCCCATCAAACCCATATTCCCCTCGCGCTCAATAGTGAAATGAACTTTGGTTTTACCGCCAGCCTCCTCCACACGCACATCCCGAAGCTTACCTTCAACCGCAAGCTTTCCATGACGCAAAATAACCGGAATACGCCAGCCAACACCAACCTTCAAACCGGTTTCAACCATCCCCTTTTCCGGCTCACCATCAACACCCGGCACTTTAGGCTCGGGACGCAAAGAAAAATAAGAACGATATTCACCATCCTTCATATCCTTTGTCCGGCGCACCAAAAAACGTACCTGCTGCACCTGTCCTGGCGCAAGCTTCAAACGGCGCGGTGAAAAACGTATAAAATCCGAAGCCGCATTAAGCCCTTCGACTGTTTCACCTTCCTCCAAAAGCTTAAGCCCCCTACCTTCAGGCACATACATTTCATTAAACTCGAACCTGAAAACCTCGGATTCACTGGATGTATTTTTTACCGTTAAGCTTGCCACGCGATCTTTCGGGTTAATCAAGACCTGCGTTTCAGTCAACAATATAGCATGAGAGCGCACAGCAAACCCAAACATCAAAACCGCAAAGACACCCAACATCATAAGCTTATTCATAGTTTTCATCATTTCCACCTGATCTTTCCCATAATCTTACTATAAGAACGTAACTGTTAAAGTGACCGTTCCACTATATGTTCCCGAAGGCTGGCTCGGGCTAACGGTTACTGTGCCGCCGATGCCGATAACTTTTTGCGTTGCCTGAAACGAACCACTTGGAAACGTATACGCATTCCCGCCCGACACTGTATTCACATTAAAACTACCAAGCGCCATTGTACCCGCACCCGTCAAATTCACCTGCGTTTTCGTCACAGACATTTGCAGACTTTGCGTTTGCGGCAGCGACACCGTCACGCGGCATTGCGCATGCTTCATCGTACCAAGCCCCAAAACGCAGCCATCGGTTATTTGAACCCCCGATGGAGTCACCCCGATTTTCCCTCCCGAAGGACAATTAGCAAACCGACCCAACATAATCGGCCGCAAACATGTCACATAAGGCTGTGCCAGCGCATCACCAAAACCAAGCGCTCCAAACGGATAAATAGAGGCCACAACCAAAGACAAACGCACTACTCGGCCACCCGCATTCGGCTTACTATTAGCCCGCGAAGCGCGCAACGGCTTTAATACCCCGCCCTGATTAAGGCCCATGAATTACCCCTTTAAAATCTTGATATCATTTAGTGATAGAGAAAAACTATGAACAGATCAATTTTTCTCTGACAACAAACCACCAAAAACTCCAACAACATGCTAGAATTGTGAAAATTTGAGACACTATAAAAAGCACTACAATAAAAGCCTATCAACATTACGGACGAACACCATGGTTCACATTCACGCCGACACTCCGGATATTCAAAACATCCTCAAAGACATGACACAGATCGTGCAAAATAATGGCGGCAAGCTAAATGAACACATTGCCATTACATGTGAAGATGGTGAACTCAGCCTTGAATTTGACGGCCCTGCAAAACAAAACGAAAAAATAATCGAAATACCGGATAAACTGCTCATTCCGATTAAACATTTACACGCCAGCCTGAAAGACAACCAATTCACAATTAACCCCAATACCGAAAAATTATCGACTGCGCAGATCAGTCTCGCTGAACACATCATCACGCTTTACAACTATTCCGGAAAAGCAAAATGGCAACGCGACAACTGCCCATGGATAACCCTGCGCCCATACAAGGATATCATCCAGCTTTTATTCAAAGGCCGATCCAAAAGCGATTTGAAAGACACCCATATCGCATTCTTACAACAGGATAAAGACGCACAAGAGGAAGACGATTTTATCTGCGACAGTTTCCTGCGCACCCGCGTTATCGGACACAGACAAAGCAGCGAAGACAAAGCCGAACAAAAAATTATGCCCATTGTCGATTTTATGAATCATCATCTTGACGGCTGCCCGTTTAACTTTGCGGCCGACAAAGATGGAACAAATATGCTTTATATTCTAAACAAACAGCCACTTGCACATAGCCGTGAATTCTTTGCTTTTTATAATCGCCTTGATGCGTTTGATAGCTACCTGAGCTATTACTTTATCGACCAAACACCGCATTTTGTGCGCTCCGTCCCCACCACCCTGCAAATCGACGATATAGGCACAATAGACATCAAAACCAAAGCCGGGGTTTTGAAGCTGAATGATTTACCCGAACAGCTTAAGGATCTGCGCGGTTTCATGCCACAGTTACATAAAAACAAGGACGGACACATGGTGATCAGCCATCTTATGATCACAAATCACCCATCGCCACACGCCATGCGGCGGATTTTACGAGTATTAATCGGAAACTTATCGGACTGGACCCTGTCTCACAACAAACTTTGCAAGATTATCGCCAAGGCCGAGCGCGACATTATCAACCAGAATATCGCCTATTACAAAGACCTTTTACAATGTATTGCGCAATATCAGGCCGCTGACCATCAAATCGCTCTGGCGCCACTTAAGGATCTGTGCAATTTGCAAATCACAAAACTATACCGTTATCACTTTGATGATCAGTTCTTTGGCCGCCAATACGGGCGCGATATCGCTACGTTAAACCTTAATAAAGAAACCGAAAAACAGATCGCATAACAAAACAGGCCGCCGCGTATTGCAGAAGCCCGTTTTTAAAAATTCTTATATAGATATAGATTCAGCCCTATTTGAAAGACGCAACAATATCAAATGCTCCAGAATACCCCTGATCGTCTTCGGTGCCAGCAACAACAACACGGCCGCCGAAATCCAGATTTAGCGGTATAGAAGCACCGGTTACAAACAGAATACTTTGTGTATGGGCTGCACCGCCACTATCCAGTGTAAATGTATTATTCGTCCCCACACCAACAACCGACAGATCAGCATCTGCGGCAAAAGTCAATTTGGTAATGGTAATAGCTTGCGTAGCATTATTTGTGCCGGTCATTTGAATACCAGACCCAGTGCCCAGTTCAACCGCACTCAAAACCAATGTGTTACCAGCACCCGCAGGTGCTGCGTTAAATTTCAAAATACCATTCTGAAAATTGTCACCCAATGCCGTAACGGATCCGTTACTGGACTGCGCACCTGCTGTGCTGACCAAAATAGTACCAGCACCATGCATAGCGAATTTACCGAATAGCAATTCCTGACCAACCTGCAGATCAATTTCCTCAACGATTTCAGCCGTTGGCGTAAATGATGCGGTTGGTGTCTGCGCCAAAGCCCCGTTGGGGTTTGGTACAAAAGCGCTCAAAGCAACCGTTGCCGATGCGGCCAACAGTTTGGTCTTCGAACCTTCGTTCTTGTTATTTACAGATACACTCATGACTTTCAACTCCTTGCCTGATAGATGGGAATGCAATTTAAAAACATCCTGTTTTAATCAATTACACCACATATCTGTAGATGAGCTTACCACATCAAGTTTTAAAGAAAAAGACGAAAAGGTGATTCTTTTATATAAATCATGGTATTACACGTCATTCTTGACATAAGTATTTTTCATAGCACTACAAATCCTAGGCGCCCATAATCTATTATTACAGCAATGAATTAAGAAAAAATAAACACACCATAGTATACTGCCCACATTCTATAGTGTGCATATTTTATGATACAAACCAACAATTACAGGTCAATTTCATAAAGAGCATCCGCACCGTTTCCGGACAAGAACAACTTCGTTCCACCGTCATTATATTGTGCGCCTGTCGGCCCGGTATCTGTTGCCGAAAAATCAAACGACACATCATTATAACTAGCCGTACTGACATCGCCAGCCGTTGATAAATCAAACTGAAACACAATACCGTACGCGGTCGGCACAAGCATAATTGATAAATCCGCACTGAAGGTCACACCATTAATATAGGCTTTAAGATCAAGCCCGTCAGCCGCTGTAACATCAAAGCTTTTACTATCATAACTGGCCGTTGAGACATCCCAAGGGGTGGACATCGTATATTGGAAAACCTCACCTGCGCTAGAGCCAAGTATGTACATTTTCGTGCCCGCATTACTTATATACAAGCCCATCGCGTTAGTTTCCTGCGCATTGCAATAAAATGAAACACTATCATAACTGGCCGTTGAGACATCCCAAGGCGTAGACAGAGTATATTGATATACGTAATCACTGTTACCCAATATATACATCTTCGTGCCGTCTGATTTCATGTAAACCGCACGGGATAGCGTCTCCTGACTACCTATATAAAAACTCTTGCTGGCATAGCTTGCTGTCGATAAGTCATAAGCAGTCGAAAGGTTATATTGATATACAAAATCAGGGTTACTGGACGTTATATAAACCTTCGCGCCATCATCGCCAAAACACAAATCCTGCGGCGCGCTTGTTTGCGCACTCGTTGATACATTAACACCGTTATAAAACGCATTTGAAATATCATAGCCGCTTGATTCCTCTGTTGTGTCAAACACCAATGTTGAGCCAAGATACGCTTTGTTGACCTCAGTAGAGCCAAGATATAATTGATTAATCTGTGTCGAACCTAATTTCATTATGATGCATCCGTAATAATATAAAGGGTTGAAGCGTTCGGTGTAATCGCGCCATATTCGGCCGTGGTCAATGACATGATGTTTGTAATTGCATCCGCGCCCGTCACACCTGTTGTGTCTGTTTCAACATATGTATCCGCCAGCTTGGCTGCTGTCACCGCATCGTCATCAATCTGTGCTGTATCCACCGTATCAAGCGTGGCGAGTGCGCCCGCATCGCTTATGGTACTCATGGCCTGCGTACCTGTATGGTTTGCACGGGCAAGTAAAGTGGCATCGCTGCTATTGGCCGTAGCACCAGTCGCTATACCATCAAGTTTGGTTTCATCTGCACTTGTAAAAGAAGCAGTCGTTGCGGCAAGCACGGCGCTATAAGCCTGAACGTCCGCACCAATTTCAAGGCCGAGATTTGTTCTGGCTGTTCCGGCATTATCAAGATCAGACAAATTATTCGAGGCCAGCAGATCACCGCCGCCGCCGCCAGCAGGCGAAGCCCAAGAGCCATCACCGCGCAGAAATGTTGACGAACTTGCCGTGCCACTTGCTGACAGCTTTGCAATAGTCACCGCATCATCATCAATCTGTGCCGTATCTACCGTGTCCAGACTTGCAAGTGCGCCTGCATCGCTTATGGTACTCATGACCTGCGTTCCGGTGTGATTTGCACGGGCAAGCAAAGTAGCATCGCTGCTATTGGCCGTTGCGCCTGTTGCTATACCATCAAGCTTTGAAAGCTGCGCCGCAGTGGCGAATTTATTTGTGGTTGATGTATCATCAATATCATCCGCATCAAGAACCACCGTACCTGCTTGCCCGTTAACACTATCAACCGGCGCTGCGCCGCCTGCAATTGTGACCGTCGCTGTGCCGCTTCCGCCATCTGTGACGGTTACGCCAGTGCCGACAAAATCAAAACTTGTTACAGCGGAGAGAACCTCGCCCCCTTCATCTTCAACAGAGATATCAGAGCCGCCGCCCTCACCCAGAACCTTCCAGCTTGAGCCGTTATGGAACTTAAGCTGTGAAGTATCTGTATCAAACACAAGCGCCTGTGCTTTTGTTCCAGCAGCAGCGAGTGCAGATGTTGTAAAGCCACCAACAAACAGCCATTTATCGCCGTATTGAAAACTATCAGCGCGGTTAGATACGATATCCTGACCAATCAAGATACAGCCGCTGTGCCCTGTTGAGATCGTTGGCGTATCACCAATTACGATACAATCATCCGTGTTATTTGGAACAGTAATACCATGCCCCAGAACCACACAGTTATCCGCACTTGTGATTGTATTGACATCACCAATAGCAATAGATCGATCACCGCTATTAGCATGACCATTACCAATCGTGACTGTTTTTGTTGTCGTACTGGTGCTGTCATCACCAATGACAACCGAGTTTGTACCGCTTGATGTACAATCCGGGCCGATAGCAATTGAATGTCTTCCATCAGCAGTCGCATTTAAGCCAATAGCCACATTATCAGTGTCACTGCCCGTACCACCCGATACCGCATCTGTACCAATGGCAATACAGTTCTCCAAAGTTGTAGACGCGCCATTACCAATGCCAATTGAATTACCACCTGCGACCGTTCCGGCATGCGGCCCTTTTAACGTGTTTGCCGCACTACCGATTGTCATGAAGAAGTTTGTTGTGCTGCCCTGCGTTACATCATCGGCGCTATCACTTGATTTTTCAAACGCATCGGCGACTACCGCCTTTTCAGCATCCGTATAGGCGTTGGTGTCGCTTTGCCCTTCATATGCGGTTTTAATCTCTGCGCCTGTTTGATCAGCCGTTGCACCTGTTTCTATGCCATCCAGCTTGGTTTTCTGGGCTGCGGAAACAAACTTGCCATCACCTTCGCTAATACTATCCGTTGTAAGACCCGCGCGCGCGTAAGTTCTGATTTGCGCTGCGGTAATTTTCTTATCTTCGGCTGCGCCGTTCTGACGCGTAAGTAACAAATCCTCATCGCCAACTGCGCCGCCACTATTAAGTTCGGTTAATTCCATATCTGCCATATCTAAAATTCCTTTATATTCATCCTTGTATCCTGTTTTGTATTGAGCCCTGTACCAATGCCTGTATTAGTTTTTGTATTTGATAACCAGCCTATCACCTGCAGCATTGAGTTTATGCGCGTCCGTGCCGTTGCTGCGGTATAGCCCGCTCGCCAAAGCCAATATCCTGGCGGTCATTCTTATAAATCCGCCTCCGATGTTAATCAGCATATTATGTTCCTTTTATCACTTTTTGTTCTTCTTTTGTTCTATATTTCCTTACGGTATAGGATTATATTCCTTTCATCAAGTATTTTTTGTCAATTGCGTGAATTGATATTGCGTAGCGGCACAAAAATTCATGAAAACACGGTATAAAGCAGCGGTTACGCTTTACTCAAAAAATTCGATTTTCTAAGATAGAGTTTAGAAATTGAAGCGGGAGAACTACATTGTCAGCAAACGAAACCAGTAAAACCGAAACGCAGCCAGCGCAAGAAGTATCACTTGCAGATGCGCTAAGGCTTGCACAAGGTCACCACAAGGCAGGCAATTTAATTATAGCGGATAGAACCTATAGAGATATTTTAAAGGCTGTGCCCGACCACTACCCGACAACGTTGTATCTAGGGATTCTGGCGTATCAGCGCGGCAATCTCGACGAGGCCGTTGTTTTGTTAGGCAAATCTGTCGAGATTGATCCGGACGATAAGAGCGCATGGGCCAATTACGGCGTTGTTCTCGCCTCCAGAAAGAAATACGAAGAAGCACTTAACGCATACGACAAAGCCATTGAACTCGAGCCCGAGGAAGCTTCCAATCTATCGAACAAATCATACACTTTATGGCTGATGAAAAATTTCGCAGAAGCGGAAACACTGGCGCGGCAGGCACTGGACAAAATGCATAATCATCCGGGCGCGATGATGAATTTGGGCATCGCCCTTGCCGAGCAGAAAAAGCTCGAAGAAGCGGAGAAAATCTGGCAGGCGCTGACGGAGATTACACCGCAATCTTCCAAAGCCTATAGCAATTGGGGCAACACCCTACGCAGCTTAAGACGCATCAAGGAAAGCGAGGAAAAAGGACACAAAGCCATCGAGCTGGATCCAAAAAACCCCGAAGCACTTACCAATCTGGGACTAACACTGCGCGAAACCGGACGCATGAGCGAAGCGGAAAAACTATACCGCAAAGCCACGAATATCAAACCTGATTACGCGCTGGCGCACCAGAATCTGGCAACGGTTTTATATGATCAGAAAAAATACGAAGAGAGCGTTGTTGCAGCAAAATACGCCCTTAGCTTTGATGAAACACTAACCTCTGCTTCTATCATTTGCGCTTTATCGCTCAAGGAACTTGGTGAACATGACGAGGCAATTAATTTTGCACAAAAAGCGATATCGCTTGATCCTGATGAACCGTCCACCTACCTGACGCTTGCTGAAATATTAATGCAGGTCGAAAAATTCGATGAAGGTGAAGCAGCTATGAATGAGGCGCTAAAATTATCGCCCGGATCTATTCAATATTACACGCTTCTGGCCAATATACGCGAGTTACTGGCACAGTTTGACGGCGCTGTCAGCGCGCTTAATGAAGCCATAAAGATCGCGCCTTACATGCCTGCGCTATGGATTAGAAAGTCAAGAATGCTGCACCTCGCCGACCGCACGGATGAGGCTTGGGAAGCCATAGACAAAGCACTGGAACTTGCGCCGGAAAACATACAATTCCTGTTAACCAAAGTTGATATGCTGCTGACCACCAACCGAAAAGACTAAGCCAGAGAGCTTATCGAAAAAGTCAGGAACATGGATCCGGAATTTCCAGGATTACATTTTGCGATGAGTAACTTCAAAAAATACACCGAAGATGATGCCGATTTCGCGTTTATGAAACGGCAATATGAAGACAAGATTGACGAAATGGAACCACTGGATGCTTCAGGCTTGTGTTTTTCACTCTCCAAAGCCTATGAAGATATAGGTGATAACGATCTCGCGTTTAAATATCTGGCCGAGGGCAACGAAATTAAAGGCAAGACTGTTTACTATAACAACGAGACGCAAGAAGCCATCTATGCGGGCAATAAAGCGTCTTACGTACCCGAATTGTTCAAAAAATTCGCCGATTGTGGATCAAAATCACAAATACCTGTCTTTATCGTAGGCATGCCGCGATCAGGCACGACCCTGACCGAGCAAATCATTTCCTCCCACCCTGATGTGTATGGCGCGGGTGAGTTGTCTCTTCTCGGTCGCGTTATTCGTGAATTAGGGCCCATGACACCGGAAAACGCCGCCGAAATGGGTGAGGCATACGTTAAATACATCAAGAAACTTGATAAAACCGGCAAAGCCAAGCGCATTACCGATAAAATGCCCGGGAACTTTCATAAAGTCGGCATTATCGAATGTATTTTACCACATGCGAAAATCATTCATTGTCGCCGTAATCCGGTTGATACCTCCTTATCCTGCTTTAAACAGAACTTTGCCTACGGTCAGGGCTGGTCGTACTCACTGGAAAATCTAGCCAAGGAATATAACCGTTATCTTGATATGATGGATCACTGGGAAAAGGTTCTACCGGGGCGTATACTGCATATTGATTACGAGGAAACCGTTAGCAATCTGGAAGAACAGGCACGCAAGCTGATAGATTTTGTGGACTTACCGTGGAATGATGCATGCCTTGAGCCGCACAAACAAAAACGTACGGTTTTAACCGCCAGCAAAGATCAGGTCATCAAGCCTGTGTATCAAAGCTCTGTAGAAAAATGGAGGCGCTTTGAAAAACACCTGCAACCTCTTGTGACAGAGCTACTACCGGAAAGCCCCGCCTAGAATTCTGACGATGGATTCTTACCCACATTTTCAGCACAGAAAATGGCTAGTTATCCCCACAAAACCCACAAGGGATAGCGGCTTTGATTGACGCTATGCGCCTTATTTCCTACCATAGATCATACAGGACTGTTTCATTTCAGCGGCTCTCGCAGAAAGCTCACATTATGACTGTTAAATCTTGCGGTATCCTCGCATCATTTATAACCATTCTGACATTATCCGGTTGCGGCTTTTTGCCTGCGCAGCCAAATGACTCGTCTAATATACAGCAACAATCATGGCAACCCGCCGCACAGCCGCATGCGCCTGTACAAAAATCAACACTGGCTGGCCAGCAACAACCGGGCAGCATCATAAACACGGAACACTCCAGTTCCGTTACCTCAAGACCTGTTATGCGCCCCAAAGGCTTAAATCTGGCTGATTATTTCGCTTACGATATCAAAAACCCGATAGAGCGCGTCAAACGCACAGAAACAGCCATGATTGCCATGCAATCACAGCTCAACTACATTTCTTCTATGCTCGAGAACCTATCTGCATCAAACGCAGCTACGACAGGTTATGGCACAGTTAATGCCTCACAAACACCGCGAGCTCTAACGCCGGATGCCAAACCATCTATTAGCACGGCCACCATTCACAAACCGCATCACAGCGCCGTTAACGCGCCGCTTAAAACGGTCGCTAAAGCACCGTCAGGCCCACTTCAAATCAGCCAGTTGCGTGTTGGTGAACACAGTACAAAAACAAGATTGGTTCTAGATGCGAATGGTGCGGCGAAATATCAATATGATCTGGACAATAATGAAAACCTGCTTGTGATTGAGTTTAAGGACGCAGCCTGGAAGGCAGCAAAATCAATGAAACTGGCAAAATCGCCGCTTATTGCGTCTTATAATGTTTACGATATAAAAGACACTAGTGGCGCGCGCCTTGTAATACAGCTCAAAGCACCTGTTAAGATCATCTCTGAATCAACACTCGCGCCAGCCAGCACAACCCCATATCACAGACTGGTTTTCGATCTATCGAAGATCTAGTAATCACTATTTCACCACATTCAATTCTACATTCAGACAAAAGCGATATGTATACACATGTAACTTTTCTTCCGCTTACGCCGAATGTTTAGATACAATGGACATAAACACCAAGCGCCAAGAGCGCAAAAAACGAATAGAGAAGGTGGAGATCAGACAATGAGAACATCTATTATAGGGGCAGCCATTATAGCGGCACTGGCCGGCGGTTATTATCTTTCGGCAGGCACAGTAAATGCAGGCAACACAATGGATAAAAAGGAACATCACATCATGGTAGATACAAAAACTTTCGACAATAAAGAGCTGAGCGAGAAGCAAAAATATGTCATGCTTAACGATGGAACAGAGCCTCCTTTTCAAAACGAATACTGGGACAATAAAGAACCAGGAATTTACGTTGACCGCATCACCGGAGAAGCCTTGTTTTCTTCAACCGATAAATTTGATAGCGGCACAGGCTGGCCCAGTTTCACAAAGCCTTTAAAGAAAGAAATTTTAAACGAGCTGGAAGATGTGAAATACGGTATGAAACGCACAGAAATACGCACAGCAGGCTCAGACGCGCATTTAGGGCACTTATTCAACGATGGGCCCAAAGAGGCCGGAGGCCAGCGTTACTGTATGAATTCAGCATCTTTGAAATTCATTCATAAAAATGACATGAAAGAAATGGGCTATGACGACTATCTATATCTTTTCGAAGATAAGGCGCAAAGTACCGCTGATAAAGATTCCGAGAAAAAATGAGTGCTATGATATTCACATCATCGGACAAAAATATCAACAATATTGCAGGTGCTAACGCGCCGCCATAGCGACATAAGCCAAATTCAATTCCGGCAAAAATAGCGCAGAGTTTTCTTCTTTCGCTCTTGCCGGAATTGTTTTTTCGGCATACCCTGATAAGTGCATCAAATTTATTGCTGTCTCATTTAACAACAAGAAAACTGCACAAAATATGTCTCATCCTCTGATTAAAAAAGCCATCTTACAGCTTCCCCCTAAATCTCCCAAGCCTTTAGAACAATTCATAAAATGTTTCTATGATGGCGTTGCTTCCGAAGATCTGGAAGAATACACAGCAACAGCACTTGCCGAAAAAGCACAAACGCAATGGGCGCTGTTGTGTAAGCGGAAAAAGAACAAGCCAGAGATCAAGATAAAGACCTATGTGCCGTCAGAGGAAGAAGCACATCTGGGCCGTACAGTCATTGACATGGTCAATAACAACATGCCGTTTCTGGTCGATTCCATCGCAGCAATGCTGACCAATGAATATAAACTCATTCATATGCTCATTCACCCGATCCTTCACATTACCTATGACAGCAAAAATGTAGTAACGAAGGTATCAAAAAAGCAATCACAGGATTCCATTGCACAGTCACATGTTCATATAGAACTGCAAGGCGCCGTGCCTGCCGCGCAAACAAAAAAACTCAAAGAAGATCTGTTACGCATTTTGGATGATGTGTATTACGCAACGCGTGACTGGCTTGCTATGAAAGACAGGCTACGCCTGTGCCAGAAATCACTCAGCAATGCACCGGCATCTGAATATTGCGATGCCGATATCGAAGAATATATCTATTTTCTGGAATATCTTTACCGCGATAATTTCACCTTGCTTGGTTACCGTGAATACAAATTCACACAGAAAAACGGTAAAATATCCAGCAAAACTGTAAAAAGCAGCAGTCTAGGGCTTCTTCACGATGACATGACCCCTGTTTACATCAACGAAGCAGATTCAGCCCTTCCGGATAATTTACAGGAACTCAGATATAACCTGCCGCCTGTGTTTGTCTCAAAAGTCAATAAACGCGCAACAGTTCACCGCCCTGTACCAATTGACGCAATTGCCGTTAAAAAATTCGACAAAAAAGGCAATATTGTCGGCGAATATTTATTCCTTGGTCTGTTCACATCTGTGACCTATTCCCGAAGCATTCAAGACATCCCGCTTTTAAGACAAAAAACAGAACAGGCCATGTTAATGTCCGGTTACACACCCAACAGTCATGACCACAAAGCATTAAGTCATGTTCTGGAAAAATACCCCCGTGACGAGTTTTTCCAGACCGATGTCAAAGAGTTACTTGAAACGTCCATCAGCATATTAAGATTGCAAGAGCGCCAGCGTATTGCCCTTTACACAAGACCGGATCCGTTTGGGCGTTATGTTTCATGCCTTGTCTATGTACCAAGAGAGCGTTATGACACACGTTTGCGCAAAAAGATGTACGAAATACTCGAAGGTGAACTGCAAGGAGTTTGTGGCAACTTCAACGCCAATATGGATGACTCCACATTTGCACGGGCATTATTCACCATATATATCAGCCAGAATAACCCGCCAAAATACGACGTCGGGCGCATAGAACGGCGCTTACAAGAAGCCGGACGGTTATGGTCCGAGCGTTTATCTCTGGCCCTATATGACGAAGTGGACAAAGAAAGCGAAATTTTGCGCATTGTCAGCAAATATGGCAAAGCATTTCCGGCAAATTACACAGAGCGTTATAAAGCCAAACAATCTTATTATGATATTTTGAATATCGAAAGCGTTCTGAAAACAAACAAGATTCACGTCGAACTGTATAAAGCCAAGAACACGGATGACGCACATCTACGTCTGAAATTATTCCAAAGAGACAACCCTGTTTCACTATCTTCTGTTCTACCGTTACTGGAAAATATGGGGCTAAGCGCCATTTCAGAAGACCCGTATGAGGTCAAGCCCAATGATGGCAATAAATCATCGGTATGGGTTCATGATTTCCTTGTGGAAGTCGATCCGGGCGCAGGGCTGGACAGCATCAAAAATGTTAAAACCCTGTTTGAAAAAGCACTTTTCGAGGCCTGGTATAACAACATTGAAAACGACAGCCTGAATAAACTAGTATTGTTCGCGCAAATGGCGTGGCGTGATGTGCTCATTCTGCGCAGCTATGTGCGTTACTTAAGACAAATGCGCTATCACTACGATACTGCCTATATAGAAACGACACTAACAAGCAATGCGCAAATTTCCAAAGAGCTTGTTAACTTGTTTAAAGCCTATCACAATCCGGCTGAACAAAAAGAAGCCGAAAAGCTGGTCAAAAAACACACGGACAACATCCACAAATTACTTGAAGATGTACCATCTCTTGACCAGGACCGTATCATCCGCAGTTTAATCAATTTGATTGAATCCACGCTGCGCACCAATTTTTATCAAAAAGATAAGAATAGTCAGTACAAATCATATCTATCGATTAAAATGGACAGCAAAAACATTCTTGATCTTGTAGCACCTAAGCCTTACCGCGAGATTTTTGTGTACTCCACGCGGATGGAAGGTGTTCATTTACGCGGTGATGCAATTGCCCGTGGCGGCATTCGCTGGTCCGATCGAAACGAAGATTTCAGAACAGAAATTCTGGGCTTGATGAAAGCACAGCAAGTCAAGAACAGCGTCATCGTACCAATGGGTGCGAAAGGCGGCTTTATTCTGAAAAACCCGCCGCCTCGCTCCGATCGTGATGCGTTTTTGGCCGAAGGTATTGAATGTTATAAAACACTGATACGTGGTTTGCTCGATATTACAGATAACCGCAAGGAAGGCCGGATTATTCCACCTAAAAATGTAGTAAGACGTGATAAAAGCGACCCTTATCTTGTGGTGGCAGCCGATAAAGGAACAGCAACATTTTCCGATATTGCCAATGGCCTGTCGCAAGATTATGGCTTTTGGCTTGATGATGCTTTTGCCTCTGGCGGCTCGGCCGGTTACGACCACAAGATTATGGGGATTACCGCACGCGGCGCTTGGGAATCTGTGAAGCGCCACTTCCGCGAACTAAACC
>JAUILO010000023.1 GCA_030432775.1 Alphaproteobacteria bacterium | reverse complement strand
CAGGATCTACCGGACAAACGGGAAAATAGGAAAATCGAAGAATACGCGCAACAGCTTATTGATCATTATACACCCGAGGCATTAGGCTCGCTAGGCATCACCAGAGACCAGATTGAAACCAGTATCGGCCAGCAGCTTTGGCATTGCTATGGCATAGAACAAGATTTACTCGGTCAGGCTATATTCGAAGCTGCCGATAAAATCAGTAACGGCGTATTTTATGATGTGAATGAAAAAGGTGTCAGTCCAAAGAAAAGAAATATGATTTTCGATCTTGCGGGCGATATATGTACCGCATTCCCCAAACATATGGGCTTAAAGGTCAAAGATATAGCGGTAGCGATACAAGCACAAACCGAGCTACTCAATAGTTTTAACGCACAAGAATATCAGGAATATAAAGCTCGTATGACGCAGTTCGTGGCCGCGCCAATGCAACATTTCAAAATATAAAGAAAGACAAACAAACAGATACAGTAAAACTTATAAAGCGTCCTGATCTTCTTCGCCTGTACGGATACGCACAACGCGCTCCAGATTATAAACGAAGACTTTACCATCACCCACGCGTCCGGTATTTGCCGCTTCGTTCAGGGTTTTGACCACACCATCAACCTTGTCATCAGCGATCGCGATTTCAAGCTTCACTTTCGGAAGAAAACTCACCGCATACTCAGCGCCACGATAAAGCTCTTTCTGGCCTTTTTGACGTCCGTAGCCTCTGACTTCGGACACTGTCATGCCTTCAACGCCAAGTTCGCTTAATGCATCACGCACATCATCCAGTTTAAAAGGTTTTATGACCGCCATTACCATTTTCATGAAGACAAACTCCCAATTTGATTTTATTACTGTATATTAAGTTAAAAGTAGATTGGTTTACCAACGCTGCCAAGAATAAAAATGAAACTCATGACAAAAAAACTAAATAAAAATTATGAAGAAAGTAATTTAGCACATAAAAATGATGATGCGCCCTGTGATGCCATTATTATCGGCGGCGGTTTATCCGGCCTGACACTGACCTGTCTTCTAGCCGCAAACGGCATAAAAACCAAAACAATCGATATTCAAAACCCAAGCACCGCGCTTGATGATGCCTTTGATGGCCGCACCACTGCAATCTCCTTCGGCTCGCAAAAAGTTTTAAAGGCTGCTGGCTTGTGGGACAAAGCAGACAAGCATGCCTGCCCAATCGAAACAATCCAGATCATGGATAGCTCGCGTAAGGAATCTCTTCTTGATTTCAATGTTAACGAAGTCGAAGGCACTGCCTTTGGCTGGATCTTCGAAAACAGAATATTGCGTCAAGCCATGTATGAGCGCATTGAAGAGCTTAGCGAGACCGCAACACTTATCACACCGGCAAAAGCCATAGATTTCGAAATCACGGATGATTATAGCGCCGTCACGCTCGATAACGGCCAGACACACAAAGCCGCTCTAATCATCGGCTGTGATGGGCGGCAATCCTTTACCCGCCAATGGATGGGGATTAACACCCGTGAATGGTCATATAAACAGCGTGCAATTGTGTGTTCTGTTATTCACGAAAATCCGCACGATAATATTGCAGTCGAACATTTCCGCAAAGAAGGGCCTTTTGCTATTCTGCCGATGACCGATGATAAGGATGGCAACCACAGATCTTCTATCGTCTGGACAGAACATGCCCCTTTCACAAATTCTGCACTTGAGTTTGATATTAATACGTTCAATATTGCCCTGACCGCCCGTTTCCCCTCATTCTATGGCACTGTGAAACTTACAGGAGAGCGCTTTGCCTATCCACTGAACTTGGTACATGCCCATGATTACACAGCAAGCCGCATGGCTTTGGTCGCCGATGCCGCACACGGCATTCATCCAATAGCCGGACAAGGCTTAAACATGGGGCTGCGCGATGTCGCCGAAATTGCAGATTTGATTATCACAGCAAATAATAATGCCGAGGATATCGGCGCCGATACCTTGCTTGACCAATACCAAAAGAACCGCCGGTTCGACAACATGGCTATGGCTGGCGCGACAGACAGCCTAAACCGTTTATTTTCTAATGATTACCTGCCTATCAAAATAGCCCGTCAGGCTGGCTTAAAAGCTGTATCGCGTATTAATCCGGTGAAGAAATTCTTCATGAATCAGGCAATGGGCTCTGCCGGATTACTACCAGCCTTGATAAAAGACCAATAAGAAATACCGGTAATAAAAGCCCGTAAATTAAAATAAAAATAATAGCGGTAATTGACTGAACGAATAATTCAGCTCTTAAGGAACCATAGCACCTGGTGTTTGTTGCACAACAACCGGCTCATCGTCCACAGGATCATCCGCATTCAGCGTAGGATCATCAACATCTGCATCAGGATCAGCTGTAGTCACAACTGGCTCATCCTCTGGACCTTGTATCGCTTCGCGCGGATTAGAAATAGCGTCCATAATGCCATTGACCTTGCCAAGCATCGGAGAGAACTGCCCAATCAACTGGAAGATCGTATCAACCAAGCCCTGAAGCATTTCACCAAACTGGCTATTACCAAACAGCTCTCCAATTTCAGAAGCCATGTCTTTGAAGCCATCATATGTATCCATGCCCATGTCCAATGCACCCAGCATATCCATATCATCTTCATCGCCACCAAGAAGGCCCATAGTGCCTTGATTAATCAAATTACCGTGACGTGAGATAAAGTCATTCGCCCGCACAAAATACGGATCTTCGCCTTCTGCTGTAGGAGCAACAGCGCGCGCAGCCAAACCATCAACAAGATTTGTCACCTCCGCAGGACTCATTTCACTATCACCGCCATTCAACATGGCTTGAATACCTTCATTATTCGCCAAAGTATCTGCAAGATCGCTAAACCCTTCGGCCTGAATAACCGTGGATAGTTTGGTTAAAAACTCGGGATCTTGTTCAATATACTGGCTGAGCTGGGCAACATCAAAGCCGCCCTCGCCGCTGCCCATTAACGAGCCTAAATCATCAGCAAGACCGGGATTGGCCGCAAGCGTTGTCGTAATGGAACTTAGTGCTTCCATATTTGACGGGTTGGTCAGCAAATTGCCTTCAATCAAACCATCTACAACAGTAAGTGGGTCTTGATCAGGGCCAGCTTCGCCAATACCCAGCGCAGCCATATTACCTTCGGTTAGAAGCGGTCCTATATTTTGTACCACGCCATTAAACTTGGCTAGATATTCTGAAGGCTGACCAGGCTCAGCGTCAGGTGCTGCTTCCATGCGATCTTGTAAACCGCCTATAAAGGAAACCATGCTTTCTTGGCTGATTTGCCCATTGTCATCAGCAATCATTTCTAAAAGCTGAGGATTACCAGCAATTGCATCCATCGCAGGTGCAAAGCTTGGGTCGGACATCAATTGATTAAGATCGCTTAGAAATTCCGGGTTACTGGCCGCAATTTCCTGCATTTGATCAAGGTCAAAACCACCAGTCTGAGCATCAACACCCATGATGGTTTGTAAATTTGCTTTTAAATCCGGATTGGCTATTAGCGCACTGGCAACACCTGAAATCGCAGCAGCTTGTGCCGGATCACTGAGCAACGGATTATCAATAGCAGTCCGCAGCGCTGTAAGCGGATCCTGCCCTTGTGCGTCCATACCAAATAGCTGCATAGCTTCCGGAGACATTAGCGCACCGTAATTATCCATGAATGTATTGGCTCTGTTGAAAAATGTAGGATCTTCGGCACGAATTGCGTTTAATCTGCCAATCATTGCGACCTGATCTTGAACGCTCATTTCTGCGCCGCCACCGACCATAGCCATAACCTGTGGGTTATCCGCAATATTCTGTACAAATTCACTGAAACCGTCGGCATCGGCCAAATTATTCAGCTTTCTAAACACATCTGGGTCAACATCATGCATCTGTTTCGCTGTATCCAGAGATGCAGCATTACCACCACCATTTAATGCGCTCAGCGCGTTTGCAAGCTGCGGATCATCTTCTAATCTATTGGCAAATGCGGCTGTACCCTCACCAAAACGCCAATCTGCATAAAGGTCTGTGCCATGTTCAACAACGGCTTCGGCCACTTGATAAGCACCATAGGGAGGAAAAACAACACCCGCTGCTACTTTCAAACCATCAACTAATGACCAACCGTCACCCATAAAAATACACCTCTTAGTTTAAACTTCCGCCAATATTTATAAATGGCACAATCCGGAACGATTCAATCGCTGCTACGGATTTCATTACAACAGCGATATCGTGCATGCCTTCAATCGCTTTTTCAAAATTCTGTGATATTGCAACACCCAATGGCTGCATGTGTCCTGCTTCTGATACAAAGCTTATTGACTGATTATCAGGATCAAACTCTACCCATTTCAAAAGATAAGGCAGGCGACCTGAATGCAATATAGTGACCTGACCATCATGCCCAAGCAACAAATCAACCTTCATTTTTTCAGATAGTGGTTTCAGGATTGGTGAATCAACGCTCTCCAGAAAGGAAGAATCAAGAATATCGTCTTGTCCGCTTTGCCCTAATGTTGAGTTTGTATTTTTTATCATTCCTGGTCCTCTACTACCACGCAGCTTCATTATAACTAAAAATGTGCTCATTGTGCAAAATAAATGTGCATCATGTACAATTTGCTGTAATAAAAAAATACCAGAAGAACCTTAATATTTTATTTAAATTTTTCCTTTTCTTGAAAAGCGCCTCGTCACCAAGCCTTTCAGACCGATAAAACAAAAACGCATGGCTATTTTTCAAGCCATGCGTTCTGTATAATTCTGTATATATAGCTTCAAATTGGCTACCTCTTTATGATGGCCCACCACTTAATGACGGCTCTTTCATAACCGGAGGGGTTACACCGACAACAGGTGCCGGAGTAACATCCGGTGCTGGTGCTGGCGGTACGTTATCCACTGAATGCTGTGGTTCGGCTATGCTGGTGATTGCGCTCATTATACCGCCACCGGCAAATAATTGCTGAATACCACCTATGAGCCCCATAATCATCTCTCCCATGCCTTCCATGGAAAACCCTTCCATTCCTCCACCGAATAAATCTTGCATTTGATCGCCTATGCCATCAAACCCTTCCATATCTCCAAACATTGAAGCAAGAGGGTTGGCTGCCGGATCTGCCGCTGCATCAGCCGCAGCCACTCCAAGTGTCGCGCCAGCAAGGTTTTTAGCACCTTCTACTGTCGCATCTTCTGGCTCATCACCTACTGTTTCTACCATATCACCACAACTCCTTTATTCTCACATATACCTATTATAGCATATTACATATTATTTTGCTCGTTTTCTGTTTCATGCGCCATACCGATCATTTGTTCAATCGCAGAGCTAATGATACCGCCCCGTCCATCAACAAACTCAGCCAACTTAACGAAGAAATCAGGCTTTACATCCGGTCTTGATCTGGCATGAAAAGCATTAATCAAACCGGTTATTTTATCCAGATCCTGATGTTCCGGAAGTTTCACAAAATACTGCACGATGGCATCATTTTCCGACACACTCTTCACCGCAGCATCAAAACCTTCGCTTTTAGACATCTCGTTAATCTTGGATAACATCTGCGGATCGTAATCAACCAAAACCTTCAAAGCGTCCAAATTAAATCCGTATTCAAGCTCATTTCCTGCCATTAAAGAGATCATGCTCTTCTTAAGCTCTTGATTTTCAAGCAATAAAGCTGTGAATTTTTCAAATTCCTTGCCATAACGACCTTCAGCCAACATTGCTTCATACAACATCTGTACTCTTGCAATATTACTCTTAATACCAAGATAAGAGGATATCGGGTTTTGCTCGACCTCATCAGGATCTATGGCCGCACCTTGTTCTTCTGACATTATCTCAAGCTTTCTACATTAAACAAATCATCAACAAAGATGAACGATGCGATATAAATATCCTTGATCTTGTCTTCAGGCTTCAAGACCACGGCAATATCATCAATATCCAGTAAGTACTCAAACATCTCTGCAGGAATATCCAGCCCCAAAGGCTGTAATTGTCCTTTTTGTGATACCAATGTCAGGGTTTTTGTCTTTTCATCAAACTCAACCCACTTCAACACATAGGCCAGTTTTTGATCATGAACGATACAGACCTGCTCGTTCTTGCCGACAATAAGCTCGACCTTCATTTCCTCGGCCAAAGGTTCAAAAACCGGATAGCGTTCGGAACCGCGGACAATCTCTTGATCCTGCTTTTCCTTATATTCGCTACGTCTTGAACGCCGCCTTACTCTTTTTTTTGTTGGCTTGGCTGCCTTCTGTTTAGTCGGTGCCTTTTCAACCATTTTTACCCCCGGTTACATACACATATGACAGGGTTAGTATAATTGTCATTCCTAAGAGTATAAAGAGCAAAACTTAAAATAATATTTACAAAACCTATTGTAAATCAAAGCTTTGAAGTGATTTGTTTTCAAGGTTACCGCCCGTTGCTGCTGTACCGGATTCGCACAGGTAAAACGCTGACGCCATCCAACTTGTCTGAATTTTATTCGCATGACTTCGAATAAATCGATCTAAATTCTGATCACCTTGCTGACGGGCGATAGTGACATGCGGAACATAAGGCCGCAAAGGCATCCCAAAACCAATATTGGCAAATTTTTCATTTATAATAGCGGTCAGAGCTGTTATTTTCTTATGACTTTGCACGTCTCCATATAAAACACGGTTTTGACCATCGGCGAAAACGCCCAGTCCGCGCACCTCTATATGAAAGCGCGGCCGCCTAATTTGCGCCAAAACATCCTTGATTTGCTCAAGCTCGCCCTCATGCACATCATCGATAAATCGTAATGTAATATGCATATCATCCACATCTTGCCACTGCGCCTTAAGCTGGCGGTGCGGAAGATCAGCAATCTGAGACTTCAAACGATCTGCGATTGGCAGGGCAATAAATAAACGCATGCATATAGGCCTGTGGCTGGATTGTCATCAGATTAAATAGTAACAACTCTGCGGCTATTTACTATAGATGTTTCGCATATCTATTCTATGCGGCCACTGGCGGGCTCAACTAGCGTCTTAAGTGAAACTCACTGACTTTCTGGAATCTGGAACCCTCGCCGTCATTATTATCAGGATGCTCGGGATCACCTTCATTCAATGTTTTATATATACCAAAACTATCACAGCGCCAGCTATCTGTTTTTAAGTCATCATGGGAGCGCATGAAGTCCTGTGCCAGACCCGCATCGTCAATCGGGGTTTTCACAAGCGTGATATGCGGCAAAAACTCTGTGCGTCCATAACCAAAACCACGCCGTTTTAATGCATCCTGTATCTGGCTCTGCAATGCTTTTAATGAATTGGCGCTATGTTCTGTTGGCTGGGCCCAGACGACATGCGTATTCGTGCCGGCTTTATTCTGCGTTCTTTCAAACCAGTTCGTACCACGTATCTTGATATCAAACGCCTCAATATCGACCTGTGACAGCGCCTCTTTTAATTTACGCAACTCGCCAGTATTCAGCCGTCCTGGAAACGCCAAAGAAATATGATAATTTGATGAGCGCTTCCATTTCCAGCTATCTGGTGTCGCGTTTGAATTACGCGCACGCTCTACCTGCTGCGCAATTTGCTCCTGAATATGATCCGGTAAAAAAACAGCTATAAAGAAAAGCTGTTTTAGCTCGCCCTGTTTCATCCCATGCTCTCAACTGTAACTTATTAACTTAAGTTTTTTACTTATTTATTAAGTAAGTACTCTAACCCAAACTGCTCCGAATTGTACTGAATACTAGGTAAAATCAATACAATACAGCGGATCAGTTTGGGTAAGTTACACGAAAAAGAATTGTTATGTCAATAAAATCAGTACGGCTTGGTATAGTTTCGATGAACCTGATGAATATCCTCAAGGACTTCACTGCCAAGTTCAATATCCACAGAAGCAATATTCACCTTCAATTGTTCCATAGAAGTTGCACCAATAATATTGGACGTCACAAATGATTTTGAATTCACAAAAGCATTGGCCATCTGACAAACATCAAGACCATATTTAGCAGCAATTTCTATATAAGCACGAATGGCGCTCTGGGATTGTTCTGAATCACGGTAGTTATATTTAGTGGAATAAGTCCAGCGCGACCCCGCAGGTCTGGCGTCATCCAGATATTTACCGCTAATCATGCCTCCGGCAAGTGGTGACCAAGCCAAAAGACCAATATCTTCATGAAGGGAAATTTCCGCCATATCAGGTTCATACAAACGGCACAGCAAACTATATTCATTCTGAATAGACGCCATACGCGGCAAATTATGCTCTTCTGACAACCGTAGCCAATTCATAGTGCCCCAAGCCGTTTCATTGGAAAGACCAACATGACGAATTTTACCCGCCTGTATCAATTCTTCCATAGTCCGCAGCACCTCAAGAAATTCTTCCTTCTCTTTACGCGGATCAACATCAACAGGATTAAAATTCCATGCATTGCCAAAGTGGTAATTCGGACGATTAGTCCAGTGCAACTGGTACAAATCAATATAATCGGTCTGCAAGCGTTTAAGACTACCCTCAACAGCTGCCAAAATATTTTTACGGTCTATGTGGTTTTTACCGTCCCGCACCCAAGGCATGCCTGGCCCGGCAATTTTCGACGCTAAAATAACCTTGTCGCGGTTTTTACGTGAGGCAAACCATGTACCGATAATTGTTTCTGTTTTCCCGTAAGTATCAGGACTTGGCGGCACAGCATACATCTCCGCTGTATCAAAGAAATTTATGCCCTGCTCAAGCGCATAATCCATTTGCTCGTGCCCTTGCTCTTCTGTGTTCTGCAAGCCCCATGTCATTGTTCCAAGACATATCAAGCTAACGTCTAAACCGGTTCTACCGAGTTTTCTATACTCCATCTTATCTCTCTATCTATTTGATTAAATTCAGTCCAAGCATAAGGGTTGTCTATGCATCCTTACCCCGCAGAGTAAACTAGACCTATTACCGATAAAGTTAATACTTATCATCTCTTTTTAAAGAAATTAAATTATCCTTAAACGGCGGCGGCAATGTCAGATCCGGATTTGTAGCAATAATGCTTGGTATCGATTTATTGAAACGCTCGATTTCTTCTTCATCCGTATAAGGTAAACGGTCGATATTCACTGATTCAAGTATCAATCCACGCTGTGGATCACGTGTAAAAATACACTCTGCCATCTGCGATCTAGTCGCACCATGTGAATTACGTATTGTGTAATGAAAACGCATAGCTTCATCAAACGGATCAACTTCGATCACATTCAAAGATGGCGGATAAACTTGTTGAAGCTCAATAAAGGTACGGCATAGTGCAAATTCTATCGTCGTTTTACCGCGCATAAATCCCCAGTAAACCAAGAAAACAAACACAACAAGAACACCTGATATGATATATGTCCGTCTTTTTCGCTTACGCGCTCTTTCTGCCAATATTTTTTGTATGGCTTCGCGTCTTTTGAGCTGCTCTGAGCGAGTATAAGCCGGTTTGACTAACTCGTTCATTAGCTACCCCCTCTCATACTCATCCGCTCCTGCTCGGCGATTGACTTCTCTGATTTATCAACAAGCTCTTCAACCATCTGATCAATAATCACACTAGCAAGAGCATCACGAGATTCGTTCGATTCCGCTTTTTCGACAACACGTCGTTTAATTTCGTTTCTCGCACTACCGCCTGGGAACACAGCTGCAAGCATCTGACGCGCGCGCCCTGCACCAAGTCTTAAATACAGACGGTTACGAAGAACAACATCCTCCGCCGATGTTGATAGCGCCCAAAGTTCGATAGGGCCAAGCGTATTAAACAGGAACTGTTCATAACGGCCATCCGTCGTACCAAGAACAAATAGGGCCGGCGCACCATGCGCCTTTGGACCTGTCAATTTATAACGGATGATATTCTCGGCAGTTTCGGTCAAACCAAATCTGGACTTCACGTTTTCAACAGCGCCTTCGGAAATCGCAGAACCCAAAACCCAGACACCAGTCGCCAAATCGACCATATCATCATCAAAGTCATCAAGAAGCTGGGAAGCCAGCAAGATCTGCACACCACGTTTACGTCCCTCACGAACGTCACGAATAAGCTGATTACGCACAGAAGACGAACTACTGGTACGGTGAAATTCATCGTAACAAAGACGCTTAGGCGCTTCGGCAATATCCTGAAGCTTGGCTTCATGATATGAACGATAACGCGGTGGAATAAATTCAAGCTGTTCTTTGGCCATCCACCAGCTTTGCACAAGCACCTGACGGGCAAGCATGTACATAATAGATGTCTGGCGATCAGCCACGTCATCACCTTGCGGCGCCACGTCCATAAGGTCGAGAGAACAAACACGCGCTCCACTAATATCAAACTGTGTCACAGAAGCCAAAATCGGAAATTCACGAATGGCTGATGTCACCATACGTTCAAACGCGTTAATAACTGTCTCCGCACTCGCGCCAATCGAAGTTTCAGCCAATAGATTCTGAATTTGCGGACGACGGGAAGCCGTAATGGCATCACTCAATGTTGGTGACGCGTGGCGCTGTGCCAGAATAGCAACGCGATGCTCGCCAAGTTCAAACATCTTGTCAACAACATCCCACCAGTAAGGATCAGACGGTAAATGCACATTATATTTTTGTAGCGCTTCATCAACTTCCATATCAAGTCTTGGCAAATATGGGCGCGGCTCGGCATTTGCCTCGCTATCATCACGCCAACGATACATTTCATCGACAACAAGACCAGCGAGCTGCTGAATACCGTCATAAGGTTTTCCGTGACCTGGCGGAGTACATAAAAGCGAGACCAACTCGACAAGGTAGCTTCGGTCATCAATAAGTGGTGTGCGACAACCAAGATGCGTATCAAACGGATTCACCGCAAAGTTATGTGCCATTTGCAAACGGTAATAGCCAACTTCGTGGCTTCTATCTGCCGGAAGCGCTTCTTTAATCAACGAGATCAAACCCGATGAAGACGGGCCAATATCAATAACCGCGATATATGGAAGTTTGCTAAGACCAGGTGTCAAACATGTACCAAGATTCAGCGTGTTCAGTAGAACGGACTTACCGGCACCTGGCTGCGCGAACACTAGATCAAACCATGTTGTGGTCAGGTTTGTACCCGTCTGGTACGGCCAGAGCTTACCATCAGGCGTTCTCATTAAAATAGAACCGATATCAAACGGGCTGGACGGGCGTTGCCAAGGCAGAAGCTTCATAATTTCGTACATCGGGCCAATCGCCGCAGGCGCCGTACCAGCACAATGAATACCCATCGCAGATGACATCACACAATCAAGCGGATCACCGGAAAAATCACTAACCTGGCTATACCCCCAACTCTCGATAGATTGCGTCAAAACAGACACACGCTGGTTAACCAGATCAATCTCACCAGCTGGCGCCCATGTTGCAAAAGACACACGCATCTTAACAACAGGCTCACGGCGTGATAGACGCTCCAGCCCTTCCAAAGAGAACTTGATTTGCTTATTCAGGGAATTTGTAACACCCAAAACACCTGCCGCAAACGCCCGCAAAGCAGATGCGGCAATACCGCCACCTTCGATCAGAATCGATACACGCCAAGGAATATCCGCCTCGAATAGGCGGTTTAGAATTTGCGAAAATGGCTGCGGATCCATCGGTGCAAGCGTAATATCAACACCAGCCCAATACAAACTACCGATCTGACAGACATGCTGGTCAATAACCATCGCATCACCAACGGAAATCTGGTGCGGCAAAGACGGCCAGAGAATGTCAGACATATCAACTTTATCCATTGGCGTGCGCGGCGGAATAACATCGCCCGGCAAACACGCCATCCAGTTTTCATTCACTTTATTCGGGAACAAGTTATTCTTCACAGCGTTCAGCGCGCTATGAACTTCCATTTTATCAACACGAATACCCAGTTCGTCCATAGCAGACATCACCGCGCTTACATAACTTTTATGTCTGGTGCGCAGTGCATCAAGTGCAGCAAGCGGGAACTGGGAAAAACTGCTTGGAACCCATTTTTTTTCTTTTTGTTCCTTCGCGGAGTTCTTAATCTCACTTTTCGTCAAAACTGACGGGCGCGTCCACAGAACAAAATAGCTTTCCTCATATGTCAAAAAGCGAGACAGGTTTCGTACACGTTCATCAAACACATCATCAAGATCGATCCCGATATTCTTGGCTGTCGATTTCGCCGGTCTGATCATTTGGTTCAGGTAACCGCGAATACGGTTCGGATCACGTACAAAATAGACCTGCATCGCATGACCCACACGGTCAAAACGCGACCCCATCTTAATAGTCGCGCCTTCAATGATGTGTTTATATTCAGTATCCCCGATAATCTGGCGACTACCATCAACCTTCACATACGTGATCAGCGAGCCATCTTTTGATACAAGCGTATACTTGTCATCCGATGTCTCAAGCGTAATAAAGCTCTCAATCGTTTGCTTGAGAGCGACCTGGAACGGGAGTAAAACTTTGAAGAACCAATTCATAATAATTAAATACAGCGGCTATTTGTGTTAACTGCACCGCTTCCTGAGAAACAATGCAAAATCAGGAATTTAATTATAAGAGTTTTAGAGCGGCGGTAAAACACCTAATGTCGATATTTGCAATAAATACACCCAAATACAGTTAAAATCTTGTCAAATTCACAATCGTTCAGGCAACCGCCTGCGAAAACAGGCTTTACACATCCCCGTAAACTGAGCCAAAACATAAAAACATTAGAAAAAACAGAAATCTTACCCCGCAGAAACTTTAACGCCTCCAATATCTCTATAGATATCAACCCACTGCTTTGGAATACGACCGCCAAACGGCCCGTTCTTAGAACGCCAATACGCCAGAATTTGCGGGAATTGGTTAAATTCGAGGTCTGCCTCTTTAATGATCCGGCGATCCAGCGGAAAAAGCCTGATACCTTCAAGTTTTTTCGTACGCACCTGATATGCCTTATCACTGATATAATCCTTTAGAACAGCCGCCAGAATATAAGGATCATCCGTACCCAGCCTGTTTCTGATTTCAGCCCTACGTTCCATCAACACATCCAGCGCACGGCGCGCTGCGTCGGATACCGGCCCTTGCGAAATACGTGCAACATACGTCGCACGAACAATATGATGAAGATCTTTCTGCTTTACTTCCGGCAGCCAAATCAAAACGCCAGAGCGCATCTCGCTAACTTTATCCAGGTTAAAGCACTGATGGCAAAAGATACACGCTGTTGCAAGGTTCTCTGGCCGACGATCTGTTTCAATACCATTGACGAACAAAACTTCTTGATATTTCTTTGACTGAAATCCGCAGCATCTGCACGTATAGTCATCACGTTCAAATATCTTTTGCTTGATATCTGAAGACAGTCTCTCTTCTTCACTTGAAGAGCGGTGGGCATCCCGCGATGATCGCGAAATGCCCAAATGTACTGATATAGGTTTCATAATTTATAACGCTATATAAAACACTCTTATTATTAGTTAACCAACGCTGCCGCTGTACCTGATTTGTTAAGTGCCTGAATGTCTTTCTGGGCACCGTCGCCGATTGTTTCGAACATAGATTCGAAGATAATAGGCAACGCGAACAGCGCACCACCAGCTGCCAGACGGATTGCACCATCTTTAAGCGGAGTCTGCTGTGGGTTTTCCACGTGATCTTTAATTTTCAAAATACCCAAAACACCGAGAATGATACCAAACAGATAAGCTACCGCGGCCAAAAGACCAGGTAAGTTAGCTATAGACTCAGTCATTTTTTCGGCAATCGAACTGAAGTTATTTGCATGAGCATCTGTAGAACCAACAAGAGTTCCCGCCACAATAGCAGCACCAGTTAGATTGTAGTTACGTCTTAGCTTATTCAACATTACGTTTCTCGCTTTCAATTCAAATATCTTTTGATATCTGAGGTGTGTGTTGTCCCTTTTGATACAATACCAAAAGTGGGAGACACCCCGCGAACAACGCGGAATGCCCGAAAGTAGTATAACTTAGATTTTGGCTGCGAACCAGATTAGTTAACAAGAGCTGCAGCTGTACCTGATTTGTTAAGTGCCTGAATGTCTTTCTGGGCACCGTCGCCGATTGTTTCGAACATCGCTTCGAAGATAATAGGCAACGCGAACAGCGCACCACCAGCTGCCAGACGGATTGCACCATCTTTAAGTGGAGTCTGCTGTGGATTTTCCACGTGATCTTTAATCTTCAAGATACCCAACACACCGAGAATAATACCAAATAGGTATGCTACCGCGGCCAAAAGACCAGGAAGGTTAGCAATAGACTCAGTCATTTTTTCGGCAATCGAACTGAAGTTGTTAGCGTGAGCATCAGTAGAACCAACAAGAGTTCCTGCTACGATAGCTGCACCAGTTAGATTGTAGTTACGCTTTAGTTTCTTTAACATGACATATTCTCCTCTTTTTTTGTCATTAATTAAAAACTACACCATAAGCGCTTAGTCCTAAGGTCTCCTGCACTGCGTTTACAAGAGGCCCAAGGTTTACTGCCAACGCGCCACCCACAAGATGGGTGACCCCCGCCATCAGCGAAGCCTGTGAATTACCCTCTGCGACACCTCTAACAATAAAGATACCGCGGGCAAAACTAATTAGACCGAGAACGATCATAAAGCGAATAATTGCGGATACAACAGCCTCAGAATGAGCGATCACTGTCGGATCCATACCTGTAGTATACTGTAAGTCTGGTATTGTATTCACCACATTATCATCGAACAAAGAACCTGTGAAAGAATTCAACATTGGTAAGAATGATATCAGAGCGCCGCCTGCAAGAAAAGTCATTATTGTACCGATGCCCCCTGGGCCTCGCGCACCTTCTTGCGTAGACTTCACTAACCTTGATATAGCCACCATGACCAAGATCATACCAGCAACAAGACCGAAGAAATTCATAAGGACGGTCATCGGTGCAAAAATCGAGTCAACAAAGTTGAACATCACTGCATCAAGACCCGTACCGACAATAGCACCTGAGTCACCCGAGTTGGTTACAGCGCCGAGCCCTTCGGTAATTGTCCGGTGAGCTGCCTCCACAACCATTGGCAAGGCAAAGAACGCACCAGCGGCAAGCATTCTCATAATACCGTCCCAAACAGGAATTTGCTGTGGATTTAATACATGGTCTCTAAGCTTGAGGATCCCCCAAACAGCCAAGAATAAACCGAATAAATACGCTGCGGTAACCAAGAATGCCGGGAACGCTTCTGTACCGTTCACGATATTACAAATCACCACATCAATTGTCGTACCGGCAGCCACGCCGCCGCCACAACCTGTAATCGTGCCGCCTGTCCACTCCGACCCCATCAAACCGGCACCGAAGATATTCGCCAGACTAAACCCGCCCGATCCATCATCAACAGACACAAGCAAGGCTTCGATAATCATAGGCAGAGCAAAGAACGCGCCACCTGTCAAAAAACGCACAATAGGTTCACGTATAGCGACCTGTTGCGGGTTTTCAATATGCTCTTTAAGTTTCAAAATTCCGGCAAAACCAGCGATCAAACCTAGCAAATAGGTAACCGCCATAATAACACCAGGGATTGTTTTAGTCGATTCAGCCACATTTTTAAGAATGTCGTTAAAGCGCGGGTTACCACCACCCACATCATTCAGGCCAACAAAGCCCAGCGCCGCATTAAAATCTGCTGTCATAATGGCGCCCGGATCAGCCAGACCGCCACCATTAATCGCCGTAAACATGGCTTCATATACAATTGGCAGTGCAAATAACGCACCACCAGCGCCAAGACGCGCAATACCGTCCTTGAGTGGGAATTGCTGCGGGTTAACGACGCTATCTTTAATTTTTATAATACCGAGTACGCCGAGCAATATACCCATTAGATACGCAGCAACAGCAATCACACCCGGCAAGTTTTGTGCAGACCCTGTGACGCTATCGGCAATATCGCGAACATCACTCGCAAAAGCCGGAGTGCTTAAAAGAAATACAAATGCAAAGAAGGATGACAGGACAAGCGCAAACTTACGTTTCGCACCATTGTTTTTACTAAAGACATTTCTGCTGTTCAAAACAAAATTCATACTTATAGAACTCTCCCAACCTAAATAACTATACCAATATACCCTTAGAAAGGTTAATTTTGTGTTTATTTACTAAAATATAGATCAAATTTTATGCACTGGATTTCAGAAGAAATAAATATGAAACAACTGATATTTAACAAATTATATCAATACGTTAAACAAAAACTTACACTGTAAGCTTACCACGGGAGATCAAAAAAGAACAACACAAAAGACTAAAACCGAGGAACCAGCCCTGCCAAAGCCCATATGATGTCATTGAAACACAGAACCACGCTGCATACCCGCCCAAAACCATGCAGGATAACCTATTCTGAACAATTCCGGATATGCGCTTAAGTATATAAAGACACACACACGTGCCAAAAAGAATGCCGACAATCCCGAACTCCAGCCATAATTGCAACGCCGCATTATGTGGATGCAACACAGTATTGGATGGCCAATAACGCCCAGGATTATCAAATGCAATAGAACGCGTTGCCTCAACACCGAACCCGTACCATGGGTTTTCCATGATTTTTTCTGCGACGAAATACCAAATTTCCAATCGCTTCACGCCAGCCGCTTTATATAAGAAAGAACCTTCGGCAAAATTGAACCCGTCATCCATAAAGCCATAAACCGCAATTGCAATAAACGGCGCGCCGACCATGCCAGCCGCTAGGGCAAAACCCAAAATGCGCCAGCTCCATTTATATTTATAGGGAAAAACAAAAGCGGTAAGCAAACCTACCACAAAAACCAGTTGGGCGGACTGGCTGGCGGTAACGCCCAGAAGATACATGCTCATTGCAGCCAGAATACCAAACAATAGATAGAATACTCTTTTATCATGCTGCGCATCCAATAAAGAAAACGCCCGCATTAATAACGGAAAAAACAGCACCCACATCGCCGTCAACCCACTATTCCAAACAATGCTATGCACCGTTTCATCAACGCTCAAACCGCGCACCAAACGATACAACGGAAAATCAAAGGCAAACTCTATAACAGCAACAGCACTGATCAGAACACAAAAAGCAAGAATAGCCACAGGATTACGCGGCAATATTTGTATGCGGTATTGCCCCAGCATTACAAACAGGAAAAGCGACGGAACCATTACAGCCAGCATTTTCATTGTCTTTTCCAATGAATCATCACCATTGACGGACCAAAAGCTACTTAGCGCACAAAGAATGATCAGCGCAGAAAATATGAAAACCACAATTCTTTGCCCCTTCAAGGCACGCAGAACAGACAGTTTGTGCTGAAAGACCACAAAACACAGCGGCAAACACAATATAACAGGCGCAAAAGCAAATAAGCGCGTTAACACAATACATACACCGACAACGACAAGCGCAAAATAACCAAGCCAACACGGCGTGATATCCATCACATCACTATCATGCGCAGTCGTATGCCCCGCATCATGACCTGCCCGAATATCTTTATTCTGATCTGTTTGATTATTTTTATGCAGCAAAGCCATCTCGCCTTTTCTTTCCGGCTACTCTGACGATTCTTCGGCACGGCGCAGATTCTTGGCTGTATATAAAATCAACTCATCCACTTTTCTGGCATTCAGACTATATATAATAAAGCGCCCTTTTCGCGTTCTATTGAGCAAATCCTCACGCTCCAGATGATTTAAATGAAATGACAGTGTATTTTGCGGAATGCCGAGCGCAAGGCTAATGTCACCGGCAGCAATTTCATTATTCTCCGAACGCGCCAGAAATGACAAGATCTGTAACCGTGTCTCCTGCCCCAATGCCGCGAATACTTTTTCTGCTTGTTGTGCTTCCATATATCGAGACTATTAGAATTGTTATATTTTACAAGAGCTTTATGAAATAATTGCCGAGTTTTACAAAACAAGCTATAAGCCAAAGCACAAGATGCATAAATCATCACATAATATATGTGACGAAATTACAAAACGAGAAGATTACTATGCGGCTGGTAATAAAGGTTGGGACGCGTTCCCTTATGGCAGAAGACAAAACACTTGATCAATCCATGATCGAGCTTCTTGTCGATCAAATCGCTACACTTAAAAACCAAAAACACTCTGTCGCACTTGTCAGCTCGGGCGCAGTTGGCGCAGGTCGCTTGCTCTGGACCAATAACAGCACCAAAAGCACCTTTACTGACCGCGTACTTGAAAAGCAAATACTGGCAAGCCTTGGCCAATCATCACTGATTGACAGCTATAATAAAGCCTTATCCAAACACGACATGTTAGCCGCACAGATATTACTAACAAAAAACGACTTCAAACTCCGCCGCCACAGCGTCAATATTGGCCGTCTGATGGATAAGCTTTTAGGTCAGCACAACCTTATTCCCGTCATCAACGAAAATGACAGCATATCGGTCGAAGAACTCATGTTCACCGATAACGATGAACTTGCCGGATTACTCGCAACGCAAATCGGCGCAGATCGCCTGATTATACTGAGCGATGTTGACGGCGTATATGACACATCCGTTGAAGGCAAGCCGGTTATTCCCGAGCTTGGCATCAATGATATTGCCAAAGTTGATCTTTCCATGAAAGGCACTGGGCGCGGCGGCATGCAAAGCAAGTTAGGCATAGCCAAGAAAATGGCGCTTATCGGTGTGCAGACCCATATCGCCAAGGCCAGAGAACCCGATATATTACTGCGCATTATTAAAGGCGAGAAAATCGGCACTGTTATCAAGCCGCAAAAAAAAGAAAAACCGATTAAGCGCTGGCTTTCTTCAGGTGTGCAGGAAACACGCGGCGAGATCGTCGTCAATGCGGGGCTGGCCGAAAGGCTGCGGGCTGATGGCAAGGCATGCAGCATCCTTCCTGTTGGCATAGAAAAAGCGCCCGAAGATTTCACAAAAGGCGATGTTGTGATTATCCGTGATCTTAAGGGCAAAATTATCGGTCACGGTCTTGCACGCTATAACACCCAAACCCTCAAAGATTATATCGGAAAAAAGAACAAGCCTGTCTTTATACATTATAACGCCCTACATATAGAGAGTTAACCTGTTAAACCCGGCGCCAAAGAGCAGATATGACAAGGACCAATACAATGAATACGGATGAGCTGATCAACGATTTCAAAAAAGTAAAAGAGGCAAGCTATGCCCTGCAAGATCTTGGCGAAGATCAGATCAAAGCCGTATTAAACGATTTTGCAGACGTTTTACGTACAAACCTTCCGTCCATATTACACGCAAATGCACAAGACCTTGCGAAAATGGAAGAGAAAAACCCGCTATATGACCGCCTGCTTTTAAACGAAGCACGGCTGAACGCCATCGCATCTGATGTTGAAAAAGTTGCTATGCTGCCTAGTCCGGTTGATGACATTATCGAAGAATGCACATTACCAAATGGCGCGCAGCTCTGCCGTAAACGCGTTCCACTCGGCGTCGTTTCGGTTATCTACGAAGCACGCCCCAATGTCACGATCGATGTGTTTTCACTTTGTTTTCGCACACAAAATGCCAGCGTTATGCGCGGCGGCACAGATGCGAACCACAGCAATATTCAAACCGTAAAACTTATCCATCAAACATTACAAGATCACGGCCTTAGCCCGTTTAACGCCTATCTTATGCCGCCAGCGCGCGAACACATGCCAGCCCTTTTACAAGCCCACGGCCTGATAGATATATGCATACCGCGCGGCTCACAGGCATTAATTGATTTCGTCCGTGAAAACGCAAGCATTCCCGTGATTGAAACAGGACGAGGCGTTGTTCATATTTACTTCGACACAACCGGCGATACCGAAAAAGGCAAAACCATCATCACCAATGCAAAAACCCGCAGGGTTAGTGTTTGCAACGCGCTTGATACACTACTTATCCATGAAGACAGACTTTCAGACCTCCCCGCTCTTCTAGGAGAATTGGCCGATAAAGGCGTCAAAATACTAGCTGATGACAAAGCCGGACAAGCCATAAAAGCTTTCTACCCCGCAGATCTGCTCGGGCAAGCCACAGCAGACACGCTGGATAGTGAATTTATGGCACTGACCATGAATCTGGTGACTGTATCTGCGTTTGACGATGCCATAAACCACATCCAAAAACACGGTTCCGGCCACACAGAATCCATTATTGCGGAGGATACACAAACGCAGCAGCGCTTTTTAAAACGCGTTGACGCCGCCGTTGTAATGGCCAACACATCAACAGCCTTTTCCGATGGAGGGGAGTTCGGCCTTGGTGCAGAAATCGGCATTTCTACACAAAAACTTCATGCACGCGGGCCCATGGGGCTGGAACCACTTACTAGCTATAAATGGATTATGACCGGCAACGGCCAAATAAGATAAAAACAGCGAAATACTGCGATCGCTCGCTCAGGATGCTTGCGACAGCCCCTGCTCTTTTAACCCCCAAGTGGTGCCATACGCTATTTTCTTTGACAATGACAGTGCAGTTCTGTACATTTCCATAATTAAAAAAACAGATAATAAGACGATATAAACAGGCGACATAAATGGGACAAAATAATCCAGAAACAAAAAAAGGGAAAAGCCCGCTTGCAAAGGCCTTCAGCCTCGCCGGGACTCTAACGAACATTACACTGGAAGCCACCGGATCATGGATTTTCCCGCCTGTAAAAAAACGCGGCCCTAATGCTATTCGTAAAAATGGCACACGCAAAAGAAGTTACCGCGGCTTATTTGCCGCCGCGGCATTTACGGTGTTTGGGCAACCATATCTTGGAACCAAATTCCAAAGCGCCGAAGACTTTCTGGCCGAAAATAATCTAGACCCCCAAATTGCCTCTATGCTCAGCGATGATACACAAATCCGTGTTCGTCACCGCAATCTTGCCGGAATATTGCACTCCGCAACAGATTTACCGACCATCATAGGGCTGTTTAACACTGTGCCGACACTACTTGATCGTGGCAATGCCTATATGACCAAAGGCTTTCTGAATCTGGACGAAATCTTATTCAACACTGGAATGGTTACACTGCCTGATCCGGATATAACAGCAAAAGAACGAATATCTATATTCACAGGCATTCCTGAAGAGTTAATAGAAAACATCCCTATTACCGATGAAGAATTTTATTACTACATTGTGTTTCATGAGTTCCGCCATGCTGATGATGACAACACCGTAAAACACACCCCTCTCATCGAAGGTGATGCCGACAATTTTGCCATTGATGCCGCCATAAAAGCGTTTAACAACCCCAATATCGAAGATGTAGTCATTGCTTGTCGCGCAATGCATGAACGTGCAAGCACACATAACTCAGGCCTATACCTGCAAACGGCAAGAAACGAAGATAAAGAAGCACACTGGGCGTTTATTCAAGGTTCCACAGTAACTGTATTTGGCCTTGCGCAAGATTACATCAGCGATCAA
>JAUILO010000022.1 GCA_030432775.1 Alphaproteobacteria bacterium | reverse complement strand
TTTTTACGGACGGACACTAAAATCCGCCGCCACCGCCTTTATTACCCATAACCTGACCACCACGAACAATCGGTGATTTACCGCCGCCCTCGCCACTTTGATTGCCTTTTCTCTCGCGGCTATGAATCTCTCGGCGAATAAGACGTTCAATATCCGGTATTTCATCAATACCCAGTGATTGCACAACAGCATAAAAGAAATTACATGCTTTTTCTTCCCAGTTATACGTATCTTCCTTATCTTCAAAGACCTTGCCCTGAAGATTAAAATCTGTAGCATTCCACTGGTCTGCGGCAACCGGTTTCAAACGGATAAGACATACCTGTTCCATTGGTGATTTGCCTTCCGGCGGCACATCATACATAAGCTGAATTTCCGCTTCGACATCTGTCTGGTCTGGCCCCATGCGCACTTCTGCACTACATGTCAGCTCGCGCTCATCATCATAGCACGACCATGGGTGTGTTTCATAACCACCCATTATGTGCCCGACGCCGAGCTTATCCATTAATTCTTTCAAGCTTACACGCATGTGTTTTCCTAATAAAAGCCGTCAATTATCTATAAGATATAGATACAGGCCTTATAACCTCTTTATTATACGACAAACAAGCTAAAAAAGCTTGCCTTGATTATTACCAGTATTGCCAGACCCTTTAGATTGCGCGGTTTTCGTCTGCGTTGCAGATTTACGGCCGGACTTTGCAGAGCTTTCCGGCAAGGTCGCTTTGGCTGAACCGGAAGTTGTATGATCGGCGCTGCTGCTCTGCTTATCAGTAACGCCACCAAGATTGTCTTTGCGACTTCCACCGAGATTGCCATCAATATGCGCACCGATACGTTTATCACCCGCAAATTCCAGATTAATGCCCTGACCGGCATACAGAGAATCCGGCTTTGTTATCACATTATTATCCGCATCACGGATAACTGCAAAACCGCGCTCCAGAACTTTTTGATGAGACAGACTTTCAAGCATTCGCCCAGCTTCGCGCAAGCGTTTTTCATATGGATCAATGATCTTTCCCTTTAGCTGCACCAGCCGTGTTTCATAATATTGCAGCTCCTTTCGATTTTTCTGCATAATGAAATCCGGCTTGCGCAGACCGGCTGTTTTTACGGATAAAGTCTCACGTGCCCGCGCCAGACGTGAATCAAATAAGCTACGCATCCGTGCTTCGTTCATATCAAGACGATGTTTTTTCTGTGCTAACATATGCGCCGGATCTTTTAAACCTGACGATAATTTGCCTACAGCATTGCTTTTCTGCGTTATTTGACGCTCAAAAACACTGCCAAGCTTATGGCTTAAATGATCAAGTTTTTGATTTTGCATCTCGACCAGACGCTGTGGATCACCAAGACGCTTGCTCAGATTTTCCACCCGTTCTATATGCGCAGACACAATACGCGCAGAAGCATTCATCAAACGCTGACCGTTTTCCATGACTTGCGCCAAAAGGTCAATACGCCGCGGCACAGCTATTTCAGCTGCGCCGGTCGGGGTAGGCGCACGCCGATCAGAGACATAATCGATTAAAGTCGTGTCCGTTTCATGACCCACGGCAGAAATTAGAGGAATCCGGCATTCAGCCGCGGCACGTACAACCACCTCTTCATTAAAAGCCATTAAATCTTCGAGTGAGCCGCCGCCACGGGCAACAATCAACAAATCCGGACGGCGCACGCCGCCTATGGTCTGTAAATCCTTACCCAAAAGCGGATCTATTGCATCAAAACCACGTATGGCCTTGGCTATTTGTTCAGCCGCGCCTTCACCCTGCACAAGTACTGGCCATACAAGAACATGACGCGGGAAGCGATCTTTTAAACGATGCATAATATCGCGGATCACCGCACCGGTTGGCGAGGTAATCACGCCGATTGTTTGTGGAATAAACGGTAACGGTTTTTTCAACTCTTGGGCAAACAACCCTTCGGCCGCGAGCTTCTTTTTACGATCTTCGAGTAATTTTAATAAAGCGCCCTCACCGGCAAGCTCCATTTTCTCGATAATAAGCTGATAATTCGATCTTGATGGATACGTTGAAATACGGCCTGTACAAACTACTTCCATGCCTTCTTCAGGGCGAATAGACAATTTGGACAACACCCCCTTCCAGCACACAACATTGATCAATGAATTTTCATCTTTCAAATCCGAATACATATGCCCTGAACCGGGTATGCTAACGCGTGATAATTCCCCGCGTACACGAATCCGGCCATAAGTTTCTTCCAGCGTACGCTTAAGCGACCCCGAGAGTTCGGAGACACTCATCTCCGGTATATTTGAACGTGCTGGACTGGTAATATCTGTTTCCGTTGTCATGACGAATCTATACTATAGATAATTCAACAAAGAACAATATAGGATCAAAGCCTATAAACAGCCTGAAGCATAGGTTAAGGGAATAAAATGAGTAGCAAACTTTCCGCATTTCTATACGCCGATGAAAAATCTATTATCGAGGAATTGTTATACAATTTATCATGGGACGATGATAAGCGCGCACGTATCCACAATACTGCTATCAAGTTGGTTCAAGATGTCCGGACATCAAAGCGCAATCTGGGCGAACTTGAATCATTCCTGCAACAATACGGCTTGAACACCGAAGAAGGTCTTGCTCTCATGACGCTGGCCGAAGCGCTATTGCGTATTCCCGATGCCAGAACGGCTATTGATCTGATCAATGATAAAATGAGCGCCGCCGAATGGCTCAGCAAACAAGGCCAGACCAAAGATATCATGGTGCGGGCCGCGGGATGGGGGCTGACACTAACCCAGAAAACCCTTGATTCTGCGATGTCGCGCGTTGGCGAACCTGTCATTCGTAAAGCCATGGAACAAGCCATACGGATGCTGGGTAAGAAATTCGTACTTGGGCAAGACATTGAGGATGGCGTTAAAACCGCCAGATTCTACGAGAAAAAAGGCTACTGCATGTCTTATGATATGCTGGGCGAGGGTGCGCGCACCGATAAAGATGCCGAGCGTTACTATAAGAACTATGTCGCCGCACTCGAATATATCGGCAAAAATGTCGATAAAGAGCGCAATGCCGGATTATCCGTGAAATTATCGGCTATACATCCGCGCTATGAATATCGTAAAAAAGATACATGTGTCCCCGAACTGATTGATCGCCTGACCAGCCTTTGCCGTATTGCTGCTGCCAATGATATTGCCCTAACGGTTGATGCCGAAGAGGTTGACCGTCTGGAGATATCACTTGAGATTATCGAAGCCCTGATTGCCGATAAATCACTTAATAACTGGACAGGATTCGGTATTGCTGTTCAGGCCTACCAGAAACGCTCTTTAGCGCTTATCGAACATTTCGGCGCACTGGCCAGAGAACATAACCGCCACATCCAGATCCGCCTTGTGAAAGGGGCTTACTGGGATATGGAGATTAAACGAGCGCAGCTTATGGGACTTGATGAATACCCTGTATTCACCCGTAAAAGCAACACCGATCTAAGCTACATTACATGCGCGCAGCACCTCATGCAAAACCGTGATGTGTTCTATCCCATGTTTGCCACTCATAATGCCCACACAATAGCGACAATCCTTGAAATCGCAGGCAATGATAATGGCTATAATGACAATAATGGTAGCGGCAATGGAAGCTTTGAATTCCAGCGTCTGCACGGTATGGGGGAGATATTGCACGATGCCGTTATGCAGGAATATAATGTAAATATACGTATTTACGCACCATGTGGCAGTCACGAAGAATTACTGCCTTATTTAGTAAGACGCTTGCTCGAAAATGGTGCGTCGACATCTTTCGTACATAAAATACTTGATGACCGTATCCCGCCCGAAGATATTATCGCAGACCCGGTTGTTGATGTACGCGGCCATGAAACAACCCGCCACCCTAAAATTCCGCTTCCGGCCAATATATATCCTGATCGTTTAAACTCGCAAGGTATGGACCTTACCGAAGACAGTATTTTAACTCCCCTGATTAAACGCATAGAAGAGAATACAGCCGGTAAAACCTATATTGCCGCACCTGTTGTAAACGGAAAGCTATACCAAGAAGGCAGCCCGGCAGACATCACAAATCCGGCCGATAAAACCAAACTTGTCGGTCACGCATGGGGAACGAGTGATGAGTTGATCAATTCTGCGTTCCAGATCGCACAAAAAGGTTATGAAGAATGGCGGCATGTTAATGTCGAAAAACGTGCCGAAATACTGGAAAAGCTTGCGATACTTCTTGAAGATAACAAGGAAGAACTGATTGGTTTATGTGTGCTGGAGGCCGGTAAAACACTGGATGACAGTGTAGCAGAAATACGCGAGGCGATTGATTTTTGTCGTTACTACGCCATGCGAGGCCGTATTGATTTTTCCGAAACAGGACAGGTGCTTCCGGGCCCTACGGGTGAAACCAATACTTTGAAAAACCGCAGCCGTGGTATCTTTGTATGCATTAGCCCATGGAATTTCCCGCTTGCGATTTACCTTGGCCAAATTACAGCCGCATTAATGGCCGGTAATGCCGTTATTGCAAAACCAGCCGAACAAACACCCTTAATCGCTGCGCGGGTGGCCGAACTCATTTATGAAGCCGGTGTTCTTGATGCCGCGTTTTCATTCTTGCCAGGTGACGGGCAAACAGGCGCAGCCATTGTATCGCACCCGCGTGTTTGTGGCGTTGCGTTCACCGGATCAACAGCAGCGGCACAGGCGATCAACCGTAATTTAGCCGCAAAAGACGGCGCTATCGTGCCGTTAATCGCCGAAACAGGCGGACAGAATGCCATGATTGTCGATTCATCTGCTCTGCCAGAGCAAGTAATAGATGATGTCATCAATAGTGCCTTTGGTTCAGCCGGACAGCGCTGTTCTGCGTTACGCATTTTATATGTTCAGGATGATATTGCCGACCATCTGATTGAAATGCTACGCGGTGCGATGGAAAAACGCATCGTTGCCAACCCGCTGGATGCTAAAACAGATATCGGCCCTGTGATAGACGAAGAGGCGCTGAAAATGCTGCATGATTACCGTGAAAATCTGGATAATTTCGGCAAGTTTATTGGCGAAGTACCGCTGCCTGATCACATACGTAACAAAGGGTACTTCTTTGCCCCATGCGCATATGAAATTGATTCAATAGACCAGCTTGGCGGCGAGATATTCGGCCCTGTGTTGCACGTCATACGTTTTAAATCCAAAAATCTGGATCTGGTTATAGACCGTATCAACCAAAGCGGCTATGGCCTGACATTCGGGTTACATACACGTATTGCCAGCCGGATCAGTGCTATAACCGATAAAATGAATGTTGGTAATGCCTATATCAATCGCGCCATGACAGGTGCGGTTGTCGGTGTGCAGCCATTTGGCGGTTATGGCCTATCGGGTACAGGACCAAAAGCAGGCGGCCCGCATTACCTTATCCGCTTTGGAACAGAGAAAGTCGTATCAATTGATACAACCCGCCAAGGCGGTAACGCAAGCCTTGTATCTTTGGAAGAATAAGTCCATTATACGGGCGTTTTAAAGATATAAAACCGAAGATAAATAAGAGGTTGTCATCATGAAAATTCTTTTGGTTGGTTCAGGCGGACGTGAACACGCACTGGCTTGGAAACTATCTCAATCCGTACAATGTGACGAATTATTCTGCGCGCCCGGTAATGCCGGTATAGCCCAATGTGCAACTATCGTCGATATTGCCGAAAGCCAGATCGGCACGCTTGTCGAATTTGCCAAAACAAACCAGATTGACCTTGTTGTTGTCGGGCCAGAAGCCCCGCTTGTGGCGGGTCTTGCCGATAGGCTGGCGGATGAGAATATTCCTGTATTCGGCCCTTCGCAAATGGCCGCGCAGCTTGAAGGCTCTAAAGGTTTTATGAAGCGTTTATGCACAAAATACAACATCCCCACCGCGGCCTATGGCGAATTTTCAGAGATTGAAACTGCGACAACCTTCATCAAGGAAAATGGCGCGCCAATCGTGGTGAAGGCTGATGGCCTTGCCGCTGGTAAAGGCGTGATTATTGCCCAGACAATCGAGGAAGCCATTGATGCAGCCCAAGGTATGTTATCTTCCAGTGATTTCGGGGTAGCAGGCGAGAAAATAATTATCGAGGAATTTATGGATGGTGAAGAGCTGAGCTTTTTTGCCCTAACTGATGGTCACTCCGTATTACCACTTACCTCTGCTCAGGATCATAAGCGCGCATTTGATGGCGATAAAGGGCCAAATACAGGGGGCATGGGCGCATATTCACCGGCTCATATGTTCAGTGATGAGTTGGAAGAGAAAATTATGGAGACTATTATCATGCCGACTGTTAACGGTATGAAAGAAGATGACTGCCCCTTTTCCGGCGTATTATATGCCGGCATCATGATAGTGGACGGCATTCCCAAATTATTGGAATATAATGCACGTTTCGGAGATCCCGAATGCCAGCCCATCATGATGCGCTTACAAGCAGACCTTGTTGAAGTATTATACCAGGCAGCACGCGGCAACCTTGAAAGCGTGGTTGATGACGTCAGCTGGAGCAATGATACAGCAATGTGCGTCGTCATGGCGACAAATGGCTATCCCAGTAATTACCCAAAAAACACCCCCATCAACGGCCTTGAAGATGCACCGCAAGGTGAGGACATATGTATTTTTCATGCTGGAACTGCTAAAGATGAAAATGACCAGATTGTCAGCACAGGTGGCCGCGTTCTAGGCATTACAGCACGTGCGAACTCCACCAAGGAAGCGCAAAGCAAAGCATATAATACCATTAGCCACATTCACTGGCCTGACGGGTTTTGCCGCAAGGATATTGGATGGCGTGCAATCGCAGCAGAAAATGACAGTGCCCCCCACAGAAAAATTGTGTAATATTAACCAATTACTTAATAAAAGCGGGCATCATTGTACTGTTGGGGTAACATAATAATAAAGCATGGTTGACGATATCTCATATAATTTTGACACACTGGATGAATCGCAAGATGACATTCTGGCCCATTACGGTGCCGGGAAAATCAGCCATTATATCCTTCCAAAAGACACGGTCCTATTCAAGGAAAGTGAATCGCGCCAATGTGCCTATTTCATTGAAAAAGGCACTGTCGGAATCTATGGCGTACCGGAGGGCGCTAGCACTGAAACACCGGAGCTTTTATGTTCGCTTGGTGAGGGTGAAATTTTCGGCGATATGGCCTTAATCGGCAGCGCACCGCGCACGGCAACCGCCATTACATCAGAAGAATGCGGTATCTTTGTAATACCCAGAGATTCATTACAAGAAAGGCTCGGTGGACTTGATCCCATTGTATCACTCATGGTCAGCCTACTGATCGAGCGATACAGGTCATCGTCTTCCCAGCTTCCCGAAACATTAAAGCAAGTCACTGCAAAAGATTTGCATGAGAAAACCACCCATTATGATAATTTGCCAAAAGAACTTCATAACTTGCGCGATACAGCCCAACAAATGGAAATCGCGCTTAAAGAATTACAAATCGAGCATGAAATTCGTGCCGGCCTGACCAATAAAGAATTTGTTCCAGTTTTGCAGCCAATTTTAAAACTACCGGAAGAGCGCGTAGTCGGCTTTGAAGCCTTGGTACGCTGGCAACATCCTGAGCGCGGCCTGTTAACACCGAATTTCTTTATTCCGGCAGCAGAGCGTTCACGCGTTATTCAGAATCTGGACAGATTAATGCTGGAAAATGCATGTAAGGCTTTGCCTGAATTTATCAAGATGTCCGGAAATCCTGATTTTTTCATTAGCGTCAACTTATCCGGTATTAACTTTGAAACGATTGATATCGTCAACAAAGTGGCGGCAACACTCCAAGAACAAGGAACTAACCCGAAAAACATCAAACTTGAAATTACAGAAAGCGCATTGATTAACGATCCGGCGCATGCCGAAGATGTGCTGCAGCAACTTAAAAATATGGGGCTGCGTATCGCGCTTGATGACTTTGGTACAGGATATTCATCACTTGGCTATTTGCACAAATTCTCGATTGATTACATCAAGATTGACCGTTCATTTATTTCACAAATTCATGACGGTACGAAAAGCCTTGATATCGTCCGCGCGATTGTCAGTCTAGCCCGTAACTTTGATCTTGAACTTATTGCCGAGGGTATAGAAAACGAAAAAGACGTTATTGTTCTCAATAGTCTTGGCTGCGATATGGGACAAGGTTTCTTTTATGGACGACCACTGGAAATTCCGGATGCGATGGAATTCGTCAAAAACAACGTCAAAAAACTGGATGACGCATCATAACGCGGCTTAGTCTGGCCTGATCAATCTGTGTAGGTTGATTTTTTTCGATCTTTTTTCATTTTACGTTTAAGCGCGAAGAAATTACGCAGCAATGCACCACATTCTTCTTCTAAAATGCCGCCAATAATCTCTGGATGGTGATGACATGTCGGTTGTTCAAAGAACTCAGGCCCGTGAAATACTGCGCCGCCCTTAACATCATACGCGCCAAACACCACACGGTGCAGTCGCGCAAAACTTATCGCACCCGAACACATCGCGCATGGCTCAAGCGTTACATACAGATTATATTCTGGAATTCTTTGCTGTCCCAATAATTGACATGTTTGACGAATAGCCAAAATCTCGGCGTGAGCTGTCGGATCTTTTAATTCTATTGATCTATTACTGGCTCTCATCACGACTTCGCCTGTTTTGGCGTGAACCACAACTGCCCCGACGGGAACTTCGTCGCGCTCTTTTGCTTTTTTTGCCTCTTCCAGTGCGAGGCGCATAAAGCTATAGTCATGATCTTGGGTAAATTCTGTCATAGCATGAAATATGTAGGGCATGTTCCAAGAGAAAGCAAAATTAATTGATAAGACTATGACAGAAAAGAATAAAAAAGGAAGAGCGCCTAAAGATAAAGGCCAAGATACAAACACCTCTAAAGGTGAACGTATTGCAAAACGTATTGCCAGATCAGGCATGTGTTCACGTCGCGAAGCGGAAAGATGGATTGAAGCCGGACGCGTAAAGGTCAATAGCGAAACATTGAAAACGCCTGCTTGTGTCGTCACAAGCGCCGATAAAATCATGATTGATGGAAAACCACTCGCAGGAGCTGAGAAAACAAGATTGTTCTTATATCATAAACCCGCTGGGCTTGTGACAACCAACAAAGATGAATATGGCCGCAAAACCATATTTGATAGCTTTCCGCCGGATCTACCGCGTGTGATTACAGTTGGCCGTCTGGATATGAACACAGAAGGTTTATTGCTTTTAACCAATGATGGTGAACTTGCTCGTCATCTTGAATTACCGTCAACTGGCTGGGTCAGAAAATATCGCGTGCGTATTCACGGTACATTAAAAGACAAACATATTGCCTTGCTTAAAAAAGGCATGCGCGTTGATGGCGTGCAATATGGGTCTATTGTTGCCGAGCCCGACCCATCAAGCACGGAAAAATCGGGCAGTAATAGCTAGATCACCATATCGCTACAAGAAGGCAAAAACCGGGAAATTCGTCGTGTTATGGATGCGCTTGAACTTCCAGTCAACAGGCTAATCAGGCTGTCTTATGGCCCATTTCAACTTGGCAAATTGCCCAAAGGCGCGATCAAGGAAATGACGCCGAAAAGTCTTAGCGGCCAGCTCCCTGAGTTCTTTTAAATAAGCAATATAATGAAAGCAGCATTATGAGAATAACAGGTGGACAATTTCGCGGACGTAAACTAAACACACCGCAAAGCAATCTCATCCGCCCGGCATCAGATATGGTGAGGCAAGCCGTTTTTAACATGCTGCTTCAATATGATCTACCCGATGGCGCTACTGTACTTGACGGCTTCTCCGGTACGGGGTCATACGGTTTGGAAGCCATCTCGCGCGGTAGTTTATGCTGCACTTTTTTAGAAAAAAATCGTGAAGCTTTGTTACTATGCAAAGAAAATTGCGCCCTTCTAAAAGTCGAAAATGGAACAAAAATTATTAAGCATGATTTACAAAAACCAATACAGAAACCTGACAATATTGCTGCAGCAAATTTAATATTTCTAGACCCGCCATACCAACAGGATTTATTAGCCCCCGCAATAAAAAATATTATCAAAGGTGGCTGGGCTTCCGATAATGCGATATTTGTTCTGGAAATGGGTAAAAAAGAAACACCGGATTTTTACGAACTTGTTATACGTGGCGATAAAACATATGGGCAAAGCCGTGTTGTTATTGCAGAATATACCAGATAAAATCTTCGTCTTTATCACATGAAATGCTGCAGCATTTTTATATATTTTATGAGTATAGTTACTGATCTAAAATATCAATATCAAGACCAACATCAAACCATGGAACGCTATGGGTAATCCAGCCCAGTGATATTATATCAACGCCGGTCTGCGCCACATCAACCAAAGTATCTTCATTAATACCGCCAGATGCCTCGGTTAGAAATTTTCCATCAACCATCTCTATCGCCTTCACCAGCTGTGCCGGCGGCATATTATCAAGCAATACAATATCGATATTCATATCCAGTATTTGATCGAGTTGCCCCAGCGTATCAACCTCGACCTCGATCACAACGCCATGCACGTTTTTATCAATTGCCGACTGCACAGCTGCACGAATACCGCCAGCGACGGCGATATGATTATCCTTGATCAGAACAGCATCATAAAGGCCGAAACGGTGGTTACGGCCGCCTCCCATATGCACCGCATATTTTTCCAGCGCGCGCAGACCAGGCGTTGTTTTTCTTGTACAGGAAATCCTGGCTTTTGTGTGTGAAACCAGCGCAGCAAATTTAGCCGTTGCGCTTGATATTGCTGTCATGCGTCCGAGCAAATTAAGCGCTGTACGCTCGGCAGAAAGAACAGCATGCGCATCACCTTCTACGGTTAAAAGTGCATCATTTTTTTGTATACGATCACCATCTTTTTTGTGCAGCAATACACGCAAGGTGGGATCCATAGAAAGAAAAACACGCTGCGCTATTTCAAGGCCTGACACAACGCCATCTTCGCGCGAAACAATAACTGCCTTGCATTGTTTCCCGGCGGGAATGGTATAGGACGATGTTATATCGCCCCTATCACCTAGATCTTCTTCGAAGGCACGATCAATGATGGCTTGAATTAAATCAGGTTCAATGGAACTCAGTGTAACAGCAGACATGCCTATTTGCTCAGCTCCAGCATTCTATCAACGGCTTTACGTGCTTTTGCGGCGATATCCAGATCAACAATCACCTCATTCTCCATTGTTTGAAGGGAGTGCAAAATTTTAGGCAGTGTAATGCGTTTCATATGCGGGCAAAGCTGGCACGGGCGCACGAGCTGCATATCCGGATTAGCAGCCGCGATATTATCGCTCATTGAACATTCGGTAATCAAAACAACACGGGCCGGACGTTTGGTTTCCACATAATCAACCATTTGCGCAGTCGAACCGGCGTAATCAGATGCCTCGATCACCTCGGGCGGGCATTCAGGATGCGCCAGCACAACAATATTCGGGTCTTGTTTGCGGAAACGTGCAATATCTTCGGGCGTAAAACGCTCATGCACTTCACAATGACCTTTCCATGTGTGGATTTTAACATTGGTCTGTGTTGCTACATATTGCGCCAGATATTCATCAGGTATCATCAACACTTCGGGTACACCCAAGCCTTCGACAACCTTCACAGCATTGCCAGATGTACAACATACATCACTAACGGCTTTAACCTCGGCTGATGTATTCACATAGGTAACAATCGGTACGCCGGGATATTTTTCGCGCAGTAACATAACATCCGCAGGGGTGATTGATTCTGCCAACGAACAACCCGCACTCATATCTGGGATCAAAACGGTTTTCTCGGGGCTAATAATTTTTGATGTTTCGGCCATAAAATGCACGCCAGCCTGTACAATGATATCCGCATCAGTCTCCGCAGCAACCTGCGCCAGACGAAGCGAGTCACCGACAATATCACCCACACAATGGAAGATATCTGGTGTCATGTAGTTATGTGCCAGAATAACCGCGTTCTTTTCTTCTTTCAGACGGTTGATTTCAAAAACATATGGCGCCAACGCTCTCCAGTGATCTGCATTGTAAATCGATGCCACCTTCTCATATAAAGGCGCAGTCGCTTTTTCGACCTCCGGTGTAAAATCCAGTCTGACCGGCATTTTTTGAACAAAAGGTTCCTGATTTAGCATCAATGGCTCCAATTCTTAGTCAATTGCAATAGTTATAAAAAGCACCCGGCGGGCAGTTTGTAAAGTCTAATCCACACTGATCATAGGTTTGGGAGTAAAACTGTATGTCTTTAATTCCGTGTTTATAAAGATAAACTATTCCATATAAATTATAAATCAATTACCTTAGCAAGATTAACGACATGCATATATATGGGTATGGAAATGAGCACGAATATCAAAATCGGCATAGCAGGAATGGGGGCTATTGGCAGCACCGTTGCTAAAGCACTACTGGAGGGTAAAATCCGTAATATGTACCTGTATGCAGTCTCGGAAATCAAGGACATAGATATTGATGTACCGAACCTATCCTTTGAACAGCTTGCACAGAAAAGTGATATTATCATTGAATCCCTACCGCCGGATCAAGCTCGCGATCTTGCCAAAATCACGCTCAATCATGGCAAAACATTGATTATGATCAGCAGTGCCGCCCTTTCACGTTTTCCGGAAATTATCGAACTTGCCGAAAACAGCGATGGCCGTATCATTGTGCCATCAGGCGCATTATCAGGCATGGACGGTGTTCAGGGGCTAAAATCCATGGGTATCCAGTCTGCCCGTATAATGTCCACCAAACAGCCACTGGCATATGCGGGTGCGCCCTACATCACAGACAATAATATTGACCTGCACGCCATTACGCAAAAAACACGATTATTCTCCGGCAATGCCGAAGATGCAGCAAAGGCGTTCCCCGCCAATGTCAATGTCGCAGTAACCTTAAGCATTGCAGGTATTGGTACAAAGGACACAACCGTAGAAGTATGGGCTGACCCCGATGCAAAAGGCAACAAACACGAAGTTCACGCGGACGGAGAATACACAAGCTTATCATCCACGGTACAGAACCTGCCTGATCCGGCGAACCCGAAGACAAGTATGCTTGCCGCGCACAGCATTATCCGCTGTCTCAAACAAATGACAGATAAAGTTGCGGTAATTTAGCAGAAATCCTTTATAGCAAATTAAAATGCAGCGAGCATAAAAGGGCTATGCCCAACGCTATACGATAGATCACAAAAGGCGTAAAGCTCGACCGTGCCAGCCATTTCATCATCAATACGATCGCAATATAGCCCGATACAAAGGCCAATAGCACGGCAAGAGCCATATCATACCCCAAATCCAGTTGTTGCAATGACAGGGCGTCAATCGCGCCTAAAATACCCGCACCGCTAATCGCGATAATGCCAAGCAATAATGAAAACCTTGCTGCTTCCACTCTTGAGACCCCGCAAAAACGTGCCGCACTCATGGTAATACCAGAACGGCTTGTACCTGGGATAAGGGCAAGAACCTGCGCTAATCCGATGAAGAAGGCATCCTTATAACTCAGCTTGGTTAAATCTTTGCCAGATGGAAAAAACCGGTCCGAGATATAAAGAACAATACCGAATATAATCGTTGACCATGCCACGACATAGCCGGAGCGCAGCCATTCCGGATACATCATATTCAGCGCAAACCCCGCAATAACCACAGGCACCGAACCCAGCACAACAAAATTCAGTAATTTCGTATCGCCCGTATCACTCTGAGAGCTTTTAGAAAATGCCGCGCAGACCATCATTTTCACATCGGATCTAAAATATAAAAGCACAGCGAATAATGTGCCAACATGCACGGCCATATCCATAATCAATTCATGATTTTCTTCCATTTTGTCAATTGAGAGAAAATCATGCGTTAAAACCAAATGCCCGCTAGAGCTTATCGGCAGAAACTCTGTAATCCCCTGCACAAGCGCAATAATGATAATGTGAAGAATAGGCATGAATATTATTCTTTTACTCTGAATCCATTAAAATATGTATACAGATTGACTGATCATGCCACGCAGGGCAACAGACAATTTAAATAACATAAGCTGGAAACAAGGCAAAAATATACGTTAAAAGGCTTTTATATCAAACGCCTATAGCTAGCCGCGGCTTTTTAGATGTGTCAGCAACACTTCGATATCACCGCCGCCGCGCTGAATAACCGTTGAAAACTCGGAGCGCTGTGTCAAAGACATGCTTACACCTTCTACAACCACATCTACGATCTGGTATCTGTTATTCTTATAACGAACGCGCCAGTCCACCTGAACATCAGGGCCGGAAGGCGAAGAAATAACCGATGTGACAACGGCGTCTTTTTTGCCTTCGGGCCGTGCAGATACAACTGAGAATTTCTGGCCGCTATATTCATCAAAACGCTGCGTGTAGACCTCAATCACCATTTTATTGAACAGCTTCACATATTCGTTACGCTGGCTATCCGATGCAGTGCGCCAGTAACGACCAAGCGCAAAACGCGCAATCGTTCTCATATCAAAGCTATCTTCTAGAAGATTTCGGAATTCGCTGGATTTTTTCTCGGCCGTTAATGAATCATTCGCCAGAAAACCCAAAGCGCGGCTACCCATATTATCAATAAAGTTCTGCGCGCCTTTGGCTAATTTGGCATCGGCCTCTGTTTCGCTAACAACTTGAAAAAGTCCTTCTGTTTCCGAGAACTGCGCCACGCTCTGACGGATCTCGCTGAAGCTCCACACATCAAAAGCCTGAGCCTGTTTTACCACAAATGGCATCACAGCGGTGATGATCATTGTTCCAAGAAGTAAGTGCTTTGTCACACGCATAAAATTCTAACTCTATAAATAACCTAATTTGAAGAGAGTACATCCTGACAGGTAAATGAATCCAACTAAAAAACTCTCAAGTAGTCATAAATATGTGCAGAAGGCCTACACAGTCAAGATAAGATGTTAAAACCGCCTTATTTTATAAGCAACAACACAAAAACAGCCAGCCCCTTATATAGGCCTGGCTGCTTAAATTTTGTAGCTATTATAATGATCTATTATTCATCGTCATAATCAGGAATAGCAGGACCAGCGGCCATTTCCGGATCTTGATCGTTGATCAAAGCATTACGATTTTGAATATATACACTGCGAACCGCGGCGTAATAATCAAATGAATTCATGCGTAGATCATTCAGAACATCATAGAACTCGTCCTTGGCGACAAGACCTTGCAGGCCTGCTCTTGCATAAATCCATTCTTCTTCATCAATGTTATCAAGGTAAATACGTAATGGATCAGCATAACCATCAACAAGTGAACCTGTTGCATCACGCATTGTTGACGGACCAAAAATTGGCATCACAACATACGGACCTGATCCAACGCCCCAAACAGCAAGTGTCTGGCCAAAATCTTCTTTTTCATATGGAAGCCCTGCATCAGCAGCGACATCAATCAAACCACCAACACCAAACACAGTGTTCACAGCAAAACGTGTTACACCGCCAGCAGCACCTTCAACATCACCCTGCAAAATCTGGTTACCCACGATAATCGGGCTGTTCAAGTTACGAACAAAGTTACGTACGCCTGTACGTGCTGGCTGTGGAACAACTGTTCTATAGCCTTTAACAACCGGATTAAAGACCGCTTTATCCAGCGCTTCGTTGAATGCAAATGTCTTTCTATTCAGTTCCTCGAAAGGGTCGCTTACCTCGCCACTATAATTTGGCTCTGACGTTGTTGAACACGCCGTCAGCGACATACATAGCGCAAGTGACATCGCCATCACTTTCGCCCTGGCAAAAAGCTTGCCTTTAGATTTTTGATTTTCCATCTTCTGCCCCATTTTTATTCCCGCAAATTCCTAGTATTTGATAAAATTAAATAATCTGCCTTATACAAGAGTAAAGCAGCTTCTGATTACTACATTGTTAATTTTATATTGCATTTAATATAATTGTTCAGCGCCAAAGGTCGCCAGTCAATTATGTAAACATTTCAACGTATTATAAGCAGTAGCTACGCATATTGCCCTCAAGCGTATATATGGTCAATGCCTTTTGTTCAAAAATCAACCATCTTCAAGGTTTAGCATGACTGTTATGCCCAACATTGCCGTTATCACCGAGGGTGACCAGGCCGCCAAAAAAATCGGAATCTGGTGGGACGCACCCAAAGCCTGCAGAAAGCTGGACATCAAGAAAATGAAGAAGCCGATCATAACCCCTGCCATAATATAAGTGAACGCCCCCCTAAATCTTGGCGGTCTTAACGAAACTGTCGCAGCGAGAAGAATCATCGCGGCAAATAACAAAGGCTGAGCCAACATAGACTGGAAGTGAATTCTCAGATCCGTTGTATCCAGACCCATTGTTTCCATGGTGTCGATAAAATCCAGAAGCTTCCAGAATGATATAGTTTCCGGCGAAGCAAAGCTTTCATCAAGGTCTTCAGCTGTCAGATCTGTTGGCAAGGCAATGAGCGGAATTTTTTTACTTTGCGCGCCATCAACATGATTAATCGCCTGTTCCAAAGCCCACATACCATCTTGCAAGCTTGCACTTTGCGCATCAATGCGGCGCGTGAAGTTATTTTCATTATCAAAAAACAGAACAATGACATTGGTTAAGTTCCAATCCGGCAGATCAATTTTTTCCGAATGAATAATAACCTGCGCGCCATCGTCCTTTATCTGGCGCAGCCACAATCCTTCACGTAAAAGCGTCACATAATTTTTCTTATGTGATAAATGCTGGTTTTCGAGCGTCTCAAAACGCTTGATTAAAAGCGCGCCGACCGGATTAACCAGAACAACATTCAAACTACCGACCACAATGGCTGCTGCCAATACAGGCGCTAGAAACTGCCAAACGGAAAATCCGGCAGACCTGACAACGATCAACTCCAGCCGCCGGGTAAGCTGCCAGAAGGTGAACATCGCACTGAATAAAATGACAAAAGGAAACACCATCTGTCCGACCTCAGGCAGTTTAAACAGCCCCATAAGCGCCACAAGGCCAAAGCCGACACTGTCTTGCTTGCTGGCACGGCGCAATAGCTCCACTGTATCGAACAGATAAATAATACCAAGCAAGATCAACAAGAACACTAGCATGTTCTTCAGATATGATTTAGCCAGATAGCGCGATAATGTCGGGGAATAACTCATTATGATACAGCTCCGAATAATAATTTACGACGGAACTTTTCTGTAAAGCCGCTGAGCATCAGGCTACCGGCGACCAAAGGAACAAAGGCCAGAATATACATTAAAATCAATCCGGCATTTGAGTCCTTAGACATATTGAAACAAGCCAGATATATGCCCTGCACCGCCATTGTCATCACCACAGCTATGCCAATGCGTGTCGTTTGCCCGCGCCGGCTCACCGGCCCCAAAAGCAAACTACCCATGGCGATAAAAACAAAGGCAGGTGCCAAAAACGGACTAATCAGTCGGCGATGAATTTCAATGGCGAATTCGCGGCTATTCTCGCGGTCGCGTTTATTACCGGCATCAGGCGCAATCAATTCAAATATCGTGCGCTCATCCGGCTCTTTCCATCGTTTACGGATTGTTCCAGTTTCACTGGGAAGATCAATTGTATAACGCTGAAAATTCAGACGATCCAGTGTACCGCTCTTTTTATTCAAAGACTGGCGCATGCCATCAAACACCACAACCTGTTGGTCATCGCCATCGGAGACAATCATGCCTTTTTTGGCTGTAACAGTCACCGGAACTTTGCCCTTTTCACGATTATCATGAATAATCAATCCGTATAAATCGCCATTTCGCGCGCGATCGGTAATAAACACGGTCAAACCATCAGATACCGCGTTAAAAACGCCTTCGCGGAATAATAATGTTGAATATTGCGCTTTTACGACCTGTGTCATTTTATGCATATTCGATAGGGAATAAGGGCCAAGCCATAATGTGACAAACCATAGCACCATCGTCACCAATGCAGCGAGCGTTAACGCCGGACGCGCCAGTTTCATAGCCGAAAGGCCAGCAGCGCGCATCACCACAAGCTCGCTATCCATGATCATCTTATTATAAATAAACAGACATGCGCCCATAAGCGCCACCGGTAAAATCACCTCGAAAAACCGTGGCAACGCCAGTACAGTCAACACCCAGAATGTCGTAGCCGAGGCGCCAGCCTCAATTACCAGCTCTAAAAACCTTAAAGACTGCGTCAATAAAATAACCGCAGCCAAGGTGCATGAAATCACAATCGTGGCAATCAAAAGATTTCTAAATATATAGCGATCAAAAATCATAACAGGATAATAAGGTTTTGGTTTCTTTCACTGGTTGTCCAGCGTGATTAAAAACCATATATTGTCATATGAGTAAAGCAAACACACTTATTTCAATTTGGCTCTAAAAATATAGGATTCTTATGACACTGACCATCAACATTCAAAAAAGCCCTTCAAAATCAGCCGGTAAGACTGCTGATGCCATTATTGCATGGGTCTATAAAGATAACCGTTTATCCGCCACTGCCGAAGAGCTTGACCGCGAGGAAAACGGATTTATTCAGTACCATCTTGAAAGCCAAAGTAAATTTACCGGTAAAACTGGACAAATTCTGTCGCTGACAACATCAAAAGATAGCGAATATCTTCGCATTATTCTGGTCGGCCTTGGTGATGTGACAAAACTTAACACACAATCAGCCGAAGAAGCAGGACAAAAGTTGTACGCCCATTTAAACGAAGCAGGCTGCAAAACTGCCATTTTATCTGTTCAGGATGATGCGGCACGTGAAGAGATCGATACAGCAGATATGGCGGCTTACATTGCCTTTGGTATGGAGCTTAAAACCTATAATTTCGAGAAATACAAAACCAAATCCGGCGCAAGTGATGACGATGACAGCCAGGACGGTGATATCGATATCCAGATTATTACAGATAAAGAGACTAAAGCGGCCGCCAAATACGAAAAACTGGTTGCCTTACGCAAAGGCATTCATCTGGCGCGTGATTTGATTAACGAACCACCGAACAAGCTTTATCCGGAAAGCTTTGCGCAGATGGTTAAAGATGAGTTGAAACCACTGGGTGTCGAGATTGAGATCTTTGACGAAAAGAAACTACAGAAACTGGGTTTTGAGGCTCATTTGGCTGTGGGCATGGGCTCGGAAAACAAGCCATATGCACTGATTATGCGCTGGAACGGCAATAAAGCGGCTAAAAATTCAAAACCTCTGGCCTTCGTTGGCAAGGGTGTCACATTTGATACGGGCGGCATTAACATCAAACCGTCAACAGGACTGGAAGCGATGAAAATCGATATGGCAGGCGGCGCAGCTGTTGTCGGACTTATTAAATCGCTGGCCGAACGCAAAGCCAACGTCAATGTTGTCGGCATTGTAGGTCTGGCAGAAAACATGCCGTCTTCCAGCGCCTATTTGCCAAGTGATATTATCGGCTCTTTATCCGGTAAAACTATCGAGGTGTTAAACACAGATGCCGAAGGCCGCCTTGTTCTGGCCGACTGCCTGACATATATCCAGAATACATATGATCCGCATATGGTGATTGATCTGGCAACACTGACCGGTGCTATCCTTGTCGCGCTAGGACATGAATATGCCGGTGTATTTTCCAATGATGATGATTTATGGCAGAAACTGGAAAATTCCAGCAAACGTTCAGGCGAAAAACTATGGCGTATGCCTTTGGATAAAGAATTTTCAAAGGAAATGAAAAGTCCTGTGGCTGATCTTAAAAATTTGGGCAATTCACGCTTTGCCGGAGCCAGCACCGCGGCGGCTTTTTTGGAATATTTCATTGATGAAGGCAGAAGCTGGGCGCATATCGATATTGCGGGCATGACTATGAACAATAAAGATAAGAAATCACGCATTGCCTTTGGTGTACGCGTTCTCGAAGATCTTGTTACATCATATTATGAAGAATAAGATCTTACAGACACAAAAGAAGCAACCATATCGTAACTCCAATGATTACTTGCAATCTTCAACATCAGAAGATTTAAACAGGGTTGCCGAACGTTATGATGTTCGCATTACAAAAGCCGCGATTGAAACAATTCGCGGTGATGTATCCAGCGATCCTGTGGCCTTACAATATTTACCGAACCCCGCCGAGCTTTATCAAGATCATCAGGATCTGGACGACCCAATTGGCGATGAGGGCAATACAGCTATTCCGGGTATTATTCACCGTTACCGGGACCGTGTACTATTAATTGCTGTACGTGTTTGTGCGGTTTATTGCCGTTTTTGTTTTCGCAAAGAAAAAATAGGCCCTTCTGCACAAACTCTCAGTAATGACGAGCTGAGCAATGCAATTGAATATATCCGGAATGATCGAAATATATGGGAAGTTATACTAACCGGCGGTGATCCCCTGATTATGAGTACGAAAAAACTGCAATCAATCCTCACCCAGCTAGAAGATATCGACCATGTCAAAATCATTCGTTTTCACACCAGAATTCCTGTGGCTGATCCTGACCGCATTACACAAGAATTATGCGACGTCCTGTCCGCTGCAACAAAGCCGATTTACATTGCCGTTCACAGCAACCATGAACAAGAATTCTCGGACAAAGCACAAAAGTCTATTCATGCGCTTCATAAGGCGGGCTGCGTTTTACTCGGCCAGGCAGTATTGCTCAAGAATATCAATGATAACGCATCGACATTAGACCGTTTATTCCGCAAGATGGTTGAAAATCGCATCAGACCGTATTATCTGCATCACCCCGATTTAACCATCGGCACTAGCCATTTCAGATTAAGCGTTGAAGAGGGTCAAAGAATATATAACGAAATGCGGCGCTCTTTATCAGGCATCGCCACACCGCGCTATATGCTCGATATACCGGGGGGCTATGGCAAAATTGACATCGCTACTCCGATGATTCACAAGGATGAGCATTGCAATTTTCATCGCGTTGATGATCTCAATGGCGGCACGCATAGTTATCCGCCGCAAGAACCACTTGCAGATGTGCAAGACAAACCAAGTGAAATACAGAACACAGATAAAAACTCGGTACTGGAAAATTCCATGCAACTTGTTCATACTGACACACATGACTGAAATTCGATTCTATCATTTGCAGAGCCAGCCTATGGAACGCGTATTGCCTATTATTTTAGAAAAGGCATTGGAGCGCGGCCACCGCATTATTGTTCAATGCGCCGATGATAAAAAACTCGATGAGATCGATAAGCTTTTATGGACATATAAAGCCGATAGCTTCCTGCCACACGGCACAGTCAAAGACGGTAATGAAGCACAGCAGCCCGTTTTCCTAACCACAGAACAAATAAACGCCAATAGCTCCGATGTGCTATTTCTAATTGGCGGCTCTACCAATGACAATCTTGGTGATTACGCGTTATGCTGTGATTTATTCGATGGTAATGACCAACAAGCTTTAAGCGCAG
>JAUILO010000021.1 GCA_030432775.1 Alphaproteobacteria bacterium | reverse complement strand
TTTTTTTGAATTGGCTGTCGCTGTTGCTATTGGTTTATTCGGGTTAAATTCCGGCGCTGCATTGGCGACTGTTGTCGGTGTGCTTGTTGAGGTTCCTGTGATGCTATCATTGGTATATCTGGCAAACAGGTATAAAAATATATTTGAAAGACCGTAGAGTGTAACTTTTGGTGTGTATTGCTGCGTATTGCTGTGCGTTTAGGATGTTACGTTTTGCTGGATCTAGCTCACCCACTGGGTTTCATCAAGTTCACCAGCATCCAGTTTTTCTTCTATCTCTGATGAGAATATACTACGGGCAAAGGCTTCGGCTTTGTCGATCATCTCTGATAAGTTGGGGCGTTCCGGACGATATGTAACATCCAGCATTGTTTCAAATTGGGCGATAGCTACATTCAAACGGCCAAGCTTGTACGTGGCATCTTCACCTTTTTTATCTTCTTCGGAACCGGGTTTGATCATATCAAAATTGAGCTTCTGCCGCGCCATGCCTGACACAAAAGAAAGCTGTATGCCTTCTAGAAACGCTGCCGCAATACTAAGGCATTGGGAAACCTTAACCTCTCGGTCTTCTGCTTTGCGTGCTGTGTAGTTAAATGTAGTTTTTTGATCCGGCCCTCGAACGATAACGCCGCATTTTCCAATCAAATTATTGGCTGTCAGAAGAACAGCGATGTTTGAATCGTGTTCGATATTGATACGTTTTCCGGCCTGTGCAAATGCCTTTCTAGCAACAACGATGGACTCCTCGTAATCCCCTTTATTGTGAGCGTCACATTGTTCGATAATATCAAGGAATGGATGTGGTTTATTCTCTCCAGCTTCGAAAACGCTGCGGCCATTATAGTAAATGACGATCCAGCGATCCGGGTTCCATTGTTTTTCATAGCCTTTAATAACATTTTGCCATGTTTCTTCCCAGTTAAAGGGCTGCATGCGCTGCATGAGCGGACCTTTTTCGTAGAATTCTCGCGCCATAATTGCTCCGAAACGCACGGCAGAGTGCATGTTTTGGCTGCGAATGATGAAGTTCTCGGAGATTTGGCCGTTAAAAGATATGAATGGCAGAATAAGCCTGTTACTTAAAGCAATAACAGGTTCTACCGCGTCTTTTCCTTTTTCCTCTTCAAGATCCAGATCGCGCAGGACGAACCGCTCTCTGAGGAGTGTCGAGTGAAATTCAGCCATAACGTTATGTAGCCCACCCTACGTTTTTTGAATAATTCATATGCTCTATTCTAATTCTAACATATTATAAATGAAGAGATTAACCATTTTCTATCCTATACAAAAGTGATAAATCATATCAGGGTCGAAAGTAACGTATTTGCAACAATTGGTAAGGATTTTCCGCAATGAATAAAGATCTATTAGCTATCAGTATATTCCTATTATTGATGTTCTCGATATCTTATGCAGGTCACTTATTATTTAAAGAAGGATATGCTTCGAATGTGGCGCTGGATATGAAAATGAACTCTCAGCATGCGCCACAGTCAACGCATTGATATAACTGGGTAAAATCTAAGATTTGAAGATGTAAGGCGTGGCCAGTACGTTTTCGTATTTATCCTCTGGTACGAACGGTACCAATTTAGGAAATTCACGGCTGCGTTTTATGCCGTAAAAGTGATAATCCTTGCCAAAAAGCTGGTGTAATACCTCTTTGTCCCCCAGATCTGCGCGCGATTCAGTTGAATATTCAAAAACAACCACAGGTTTATACTTTTGAATAGTATTTACAAGACCAGTGAGGGCGAGTTTTTCATGCCCCTCTACGTCCAGTTTCATGAGGGTTGGCTCAATCGCATATTCATCGACAATATCATCTCCAACACGGATTTTAAGTTTGAGCGCGTCAGGATCTTGATTTGCGCTGGTGTCAAATGCGCCTACGCCATAATTATTATCTTGCGGCGGAATGAAACTGCATTCACCATTTTCGTTGGATAGGCCAAAATCAAATACTTTGACGTGTTCCAGTTTGTTTTTATGGATTTGGTCTAGCGCTCGTTCGCGAACAGGTTGCCAGGGTTCAAAACCGTAACCAACGCTGTAAAGATCGGCAAGCGCGATAAGATGCATACCGACATTGGTTCCGATATCCATATAGACGGCTTTTTTTCTCTGTAATCGTTGTTTTTGCAGAATGGACCGCATCAGATTTATGGTGGAGGGCTCATGCATACCATAAAGGAAGATTTTATTATCCATGTGGGATCCGGTCGTACCGTGATAGGTCTGGCCGTACATATCGATTTCATAGTTATGACCTGGCGGGGTAACGCAGTATCGCCCAACCTTTTTGCGGATACGCAGTGGAATTCGTTTTTGTCTTAAAAATGCAAGAGCCATTCATCTGCCTTTGTTGAAATTCTGCTCTTTATCCGTATCAAATTAACGGGCTGTATGTCTAGTCACATCACATTGCATGCCAAAGTTATTTTCCTGTATTTGCGCTGTGATTTTTCTTTGTCAGTATTTGGCAGAGCGACGAATGGCGTGTCTGTTAATTCTCGGTTTCGTGGTTTACTTCAATCACAAGCAATTCGCTGTCTTCGATGGCTGTGATATCCAGATTTTCAATATCGGTTATCTGTATGCCGTCGCCTTGTTGTGCCTTTTGGCCATTAATTGTGATCTGACCACGCGAAACAAGGATATATGCGCTGCTATCAAGCTTGTGTGTGATATTTTGGTTCGCAGGAATTGTTCCAGCATAAATGGCTGCATCCTGATTAATGAATAACGCGTCTTGATCTGCGTGTTCTTTGTGGCCGGTTGCAAGCAAGGTCAGTTTGTCTGTTACCGGTTCTTTCGGGAACTCTTTGGTGTCCCATCTTGGCTGTATGTCTCGCTCCTTTGGGGTGATCCAGATCTGATATAATAGAGTATCTTCATCTTCGTGGTTATATTCGGAATGGAAGATACCTGTGCCAGCGCTCATGACTTGTACATCACCGGCTTTGGTTTTGCCTTCATTGCCAAGACTGTCTTTATGCGTGATAGCACCTTTGCGGACATATGTAATGATCTCCATATTATCATGTGGATGGGTATCAAAGCCATTATGTGCGGAGACGATATCGTCGTTAATGACCCGCAGCGGACCAAATCCCATATAATTGCGGTCAACATAACGGGCAAAGCTGAAATGATAATGTGCGTTCAGCCAGCCATAATTTGCATTGCCAAGTTCTTTATAGGGGCGAATTGTGATCATGTTTTGTTTTTCTCTTTATGTTCTATATAGGAAATATAGAACATAGGCAGTGATGTTCAAGGCAGGTTTAGTGCTGCTTTGTTTACGCCTAAGTGATTAACGGTGAAGTTGTCTTGGGTGGTTATCGGGCGCGCGGTTTAGTCAAATAATGCGTCGATATCATCTTGCGAAGATGTTTGTGAGTGCAGGTCTTTTGATATTTCCGATTCAGAGTTTGCCGTGGCTGTCACATCTACGCCCATTTTGTCCAGTGTGCTTGATAGTTTGGATTCGATAGTCGTCAGGTTGTCGACGGCTTTGCGAATACGCTGGCCTGTAATATCCTGAAACTCGCAAGACATTAGAATTTCTTGTAAATCGGCTTCAATGGCACTGATAATTTCGGGGGCGATTGAATCCTTATGGTTTTCCAGTGTGGTGTTGATGCGTTCGGTCGCGTCGATAATTTTATTCGCCGATGCTTCGGTGACTTCCAATACAGCGCTAAGTTCTACTCCTGTATTGGCAGGTGTTGATCCGTCACCGCTAAATGAAACGCCTTTCATAATTTCGAGGACTTCATTGAACTGCTTGTTCAAGCCATCTTCGGTGTAATCCATTTGCTGTGCTGTGGCGTTAATTTCCATCGACAGTTCGTCAAAGCGCCGAGCGACAAATGTCTCCAGCTCGATCAAGCGATCTGTCATACGCAGCATAGATTGCGCCGGAATAAGGAATTTCCCGCTATCGGCTGTCTTTTGATCGTCATCCTGTCCGGAACTATCTTTTCCGGAATGCGGTTGGTTGGGATCAGTGTTTATGGTGTCTGTGTTTGTTTTATTCATCTCGTTCATCAATACATTATCTCAGGAACAGAGTTAAGGTTTTCTGAATAAGAATACGAAAGAATGTAAATAAATGAAAGACATAAACGATATACCCAAATAGGGATTGCTGGTTTTTACTATGCTCTAGACATATAAAAGCCGCGATTTTAAGGCCGCGGCTTCGTCTGTAATATCGCTTAGAGGGCGATTTATTTGCGGTACAAGCCTGCTCTTACAGTTGCGCCAGTTGCACTGAAACCGCCACCATGTGCGTTTCTTTGTGCATCGCGCTGGATCATAAACTTCTCAAGCTCTGAACCTGGCATAGCCACTCGTGACATTTCCTGTGAAATGCTGAAATTTGTACCTTCGCCTATACCGCCTGTTTTTGCGATGTCTTTTTCTTGGTTGTTTTCGTTGCTCATTTTTAGCCTCTATAAAGTTAAGTCGTAAGTTTCTCGTTTTTTAGTTGTGACAAAGTATTAACATTTTAATAATTAATCTGTCAACAAAAAAGTTAACATCTTAACTATTTTTTATAATACGCAGACATTTTAAACTTTCTATATGCCAGCCTGATGCGCTCTTAAAAGCTATCTAATTGATATATATGAATTAAAAAATATGTACTTAAAGGTGTTTTTCTGTGCGAATTATCCTATAAAGAAAGAAGTTATTATTCAGAAATTATAAGAAATAAGCTTAATGTCATTATTCAAGCGCCGAGAGCCTAGAAGTTTTAGCCAGAATGTTCAGGAATCTATCTGGCCATCGATGGGGTGGCGGCGCTTGATCGATTATTATTATCACCGCATTTTTCGCGCGGGGCATTCGGCGACCAGAATAACCATAGGGCTGGCAACGGGAGCGTCAATATCATGGTCGCCTTTTGTAGGTACTCATTTTCTTCAGGTGGCCTTGCTTTCTTGGGTTTTTCGTCTGCATATGCTGGCTGGTTTTGCCGGAACGGTCTGGGGTAATCCGTGGACATTTCCGTTTATGTATTGGGTGTCCTATCACGTTGGTGTAAATGTCTGTGGCATTTTCGGGTTGAGTGATTTTGTTGATGCTTCGCAAGTCTTGCAGCTTAGCTATTTTATGGATGACCCGCTGTCTTTTTTTAAATATCTATTCGCAAACCCACTAAAGCTGCTGCTTCCGTTAACGCTGGGCGGATATATTTGTGCGGTTTTATTCTGGCCTTTATCCTTTGCTGTCTTATATTATCCTGTGAACGCGGTGCGCAATATGTACCGCAAGCAAAGGCTTGTGCGTATGCGGCGCAAAAGGCGGGCTAAAGAAACAAATAAGCATAGCGTCAGCGCATCGAGCGACGTAAATTGTGGCGGCTCTGGGGTGTCTGGCTCTGGTATGAATGATACGCAGAAAAATGGTATGAAATGATTATTGGTATTGGTACGGACTTAATCGATATAACACGGATCGATAAAACATTATCGCGTTTTGGTGAACGATTTATTGACCGCTGTTTTACCGATATTGAACAAGCAAAGGCAGAGCGCCGCCGTTCGGGTGGAACACATGTTGCAACATATGCAAAGAGATTTGCCGCAAAAGAAGCAATGTCCAAGGCGCTGGGGACGGGGTTTAACCACGGCGTATATATGAAAGATATCGGGGTTGTGAATAATGAAGATGGCCAGCCATCAATTCATTTGACGGGCGGTGCATTAAAAAGGCTTAATGATATAACGCCGCCGGGCAAGACAGCCCATGTGCATCTTACATTGACGGATGAACCTCCGCTTGCTAAAGCCTTAGTCTTGATTGAAGCGCTGCAGGTATAAAACTGTAGGGGTAAATAGGTAGATCTTTTATGAATGACAAACCCGATTTGAATGAAATGGTGGCTGTTTCCACCGCAAAGAAGGAAGCAAAAGAAGCACCTTCAGGTGTTGAAAAAGCGCCACCGATGAATGCTCGTGAAGAGTGGATGGAGTTTGGTAAGACGGCTTTGGTTGCTCTGATTTTTGCTGTTTTGATCCGCACATTCCTGCTCGAGCCGTTTAATATCCCGTCCGGTTCTATGAAGCCGACATTGCTTGTCGGTGATTACCTTTTTGTCAGTAAACCGGCTTACGGTTATTCCAAACATTCTTTCCCGTTTAGTTTTGCGCCAATTGAAGGTCGCGTCTGGACAGGTGGGCGTACGCCCGATCGTGGTGATGTCATCGTGTTTAAATTACCGACCAATACAAAGATTGATTTTATAAAACGAGTTATTGGTTTGCCGGGTGACAAGATACAGGTTAAAGAAGGACTTTTATACATCAATGGAAAAATTGTACCGCGCGAAGAAGTCGGTTTGGTTCAAGATGTTGAAGGCAGCAGCAAGCAAACATTGATGCAATATACCGAAACACTGCCAAATGGCGTAAAGCATGCAATTTACGAGGCGTCGGATAATCATCCGTTGGATAATACACCTGAATATACTGTACCAAAAGGCCATTACTTTATGATGGGTGATAATCGCGATAATTCGCAAGATAGCCGTGTTCAGGAAGAAGTTGGTTTTGTGCCGCTTGAAAATATTGTTGGGCGTGCCGCTTTCTTGTTCTTTTCAACAAACGGCAAGGCTTCTATTGTTGAGTTTTGGAAATGGCCATCAACAATTCGTTATAGCCGATTGTTCAACGTGGTGAGTCCCAAGCTCAAAAAAGACAAGAAGTAAGTTAGCTGGAAATTGATAGAGAAAGATTAGATAATCAATGACGTGTGAAGACCTCATACAAAAGTTACAGGCTGATTGCTTATATCAATTTAAAAATCCTCAACTTTTACAGCGGGCCTTGACCCATTCCAGCGCGGATGGTGCAGAAAATTACGAACGTCTGGAGTTTCTGGGGGATCGTGTTGTCGGACTGGCAATTGCTGAAACTCTTTTTAAAAAATTCCCCGATGAAAGCGAAGGTAAGCTCGCCAAACGCCATGCTTCGTTAGTGCAGGGGGAGATGCTTGCTGTCATCGCGCAGAAAATAGATCTGGGCGCTATTTTACAGCTCTCTGATGCCGAGCATGCGGCTGGCGGTGCGGAGAATGATAACATACTCGCAGACGTGCTGGAGGCGCTTATCGGCGCGATATATATTGACGCTGATATGACTGCGTGTAAAAAAACGATTGATCATTTGTGGGATGGGCTTATTGATACCATGACAGAGCCGCCGCGTGACCCGAAAACGGCTCTGCAGGAATGGGCGCAGGCCAAGGCTTTGCCTTTACCTGCTTATGATATTGTTGGTAAAGACGGGCCTGATCACGCGCCAATATTCGAAATTAGTGTTACTGTGCAAGGGTTTACGCCCTGTATAGCCAAAGGAGCGTCACGGCGTAAGGCCGAAAAAGAAGCAGCCTCAATGCTGTTAAAAGAGTTAGAAGAGACAGAAGGGTCTTAAAATACATGACAGATCAACAAGATAACGGACAGCAAGATCAACGCTGTGGCTTTGTTGCCGTACTTGGCGCGCCAAATGCGGGTAAGTCGACATTAATGAACGAGATGGTTGGTTCTAAAGTATCCATTGTTTCGCCAAAGGTGCAGACAACGCGAACCATGGTGCGCGGTATAGCTATACATGGTGATAGTCAGATCATTTTTGTTGATACGCCGGGTATTTTTAAACCTGGAAAGCGTCTTGAGCGCGCTATGGTAAACGCCGCCTGGACAGGTGGTTCTGAATCCGATGTTATTTTGCTGCTTGTTGATGCGTCCGAAAATAAACCAGGTAAGGCTGCGTATATTCTGGATCGTCTGCGTGAGGAAGAATGTGAAATACCGGTCGCGCTTGTTTTGAATAAAATTGATAAAGTTGCCAAGCAGGATTTATTGTCTTTGGCGCAAAAGATGAATGATGTTTATCCGTTTGCGCGTACCTTTATGACATCGGCATTAAAGGCGGACGGATTAAAAGAAATCGCCAATTATTTGGCGGAAACACTGCCTGAAGGACCTTGGCTTTATCCGGAAGACCAGATCAGTGATATGCCGATGCGTCTTTTGGCTGCAGAAATTACCAGAGAAAAATTGTTCCACCGTTTGCATCAGGAGCTTCCATATGGTCTGACTGTAGAGACAGAAGAATGGGAAGAGTTTGATAACGGAGATGTTAAAATATCGCAGGTTATTACGGTTTCAAAAGATAGTCATAAAGGCATGGTTGTTGGGAAAGGTGGTAAGCAGATCAAGCATATTGGCGAAACATCCCGTATTGAACTGGAAGAGATCCTTGAAAAACGTACCCATTTGAAGCTTTTTGTGCGTGTGAAAGAAAGTTGGCAAGACGACCCTGAGCAATATCAAATCTGGGGGCTGGATTATTCAAGTTGAACGTGCTTAAATGCGCTCCTCTTTAAAAAAATAAGTGTGTGTGCAGGCGAATCATTTCGTGAATTTTGTGGATAAGAGCAAAAATAGCACCCGTCACACTGGGCAGATGAATCTGTTCTTGATAGGGTGTCCGGAATTCATAGAGTTAAGTCTGAATAATGGTTCTAGCGGTTTTTAGCCGCTGGGTATGTGTGGAACAACTGGAGAAAATCATGAGCTGGACAGAAGAAAGAGTTACGATTTTAAAGAAATTATGGGGCGAAGGCAGAACAGCAGCAGAGATTGCTAAGGAACTCGGGGGAGTAACTCGTAATGCTGTTATTGGTAAGGCTCACCGCCTTAAGCTTTCAAGCCGTGTATCACCAATTCAACAGAATAACAAAAAATCAGTCAAAACAATGGAGACCAAAAAGGTCGTTGCAAAACAACAGGCTCCAATTCGTGTCGTGACGCGTTCTAAATCAAAAGTAACTATTGATGCGGACGCTATTATGAGCGGCAATGGTTATAGTTTGGCTGACCTCAAAGAAAAAATGTGTCGCTGGCCTATCGGTGACCCGAGAGATGATAACTTCAAATTCTGTGGCTGTCGTTCTGTCCCAGGCATCCCTTACTGTAAAGATCATGCCCAAGTTGCTTATCAGGCTGTAACACGCAATCGTATCCTTCAGGCCGAAGATTTTGAGCCTAAAGTTGAAGATGATGCAGTAGAAGTAAAAGAAGCAGCCAACGGTTAAATCGCTCATGTAATATAGGTCATATCTATATATGGCCGATCATAAGAAGCTGTCTTTTTCCAAAGGCAGCTCTTTTGTTGTATCACGTCTTTATTTGATACCCATAACAAGGTAATAATGACAGTGAATGAAAGAGTAGGGCTGAACGTTTTCCGCTACTATGGTTTTTGTAAATAACACTGATTGATGCGGGCATATTATGCAGAATAAGTTATCACTATTTATCGCTATTTTAATCGCGCTGGGCGCTATCCTGTGGATGGCATCGGGCATGTTTGGTGCTGCTATAGCGCCGGACGCAGCACAGGAGAGCATTACAAAAGATAATGCGCCGAAAGAACTTTTAAGTGTGCGCGTGCGTGAGAGTGTCGGTGAAGAGTTTACCAGTCAGATTAATCTGACCGGACGCACCGAAGCATCACGCCAAATAATTTTGAAAACCGAGCTTGATGGCCGGATCACAGATATTTTGGTAAATAAGGGCGATCGTGTGAAGGCAGGACAGGTTGTTGCAAAGATCAAGGTCAATAATCGTAATGTGCAGCTTAAAGAAGCGCAGGAACGTGTAACGCAAAGAGAGATCGAATATGAAGCTGCCAAAGCGCTGACGGAAAAAGGGTTTAATTCAAAGGTTAAACTTGCGCAGGTGCGTGCGGATTTGAAAGAAGCAAAGGCTAAGCTTGAGCAAGCCAGACTTGACGTTGGTAATCTGAATATAAAAGCACCATTTGATAGCGTGATCTTTGATCAATTCGTAGAAAGCGGTGATTATCTAAGTGTAGGACAGGATGTGTTTGAACTGGTGGATCTTGATCCTATCCAGTTGACTGGTTTCGTGTCGGAGAAAGATTTAATCGCAATTAATCTTGGTGTAAATGCGACAGCAAAATTGGTAGATGGTACATATGTTAATGGCGTTGTAACCTATGTTGCGCCTAAGGCTGATACTCAAAGTAGGTCGTTTCGTATCGAAATAGATGTCAAGAATCCGGACTATAAAATAGCTGATGGATCGACGGCGCATATTCTTGTTCCGGGAATAACAACGCTGGCACATAAAATCTCTCCTTCAATCCTTAGTTTGAATGATGCCGGTGAAGTTGGCGTGAAGATTGTGAATGAAGATGATGTTGTTGAATTCATTCCTGTAGATATTTTACAGGATCTTCCGGATCACATGTGGGTGTCTGGACTGCCTTTAAATGTCCTGTTGATTACAGTCGGTCAGGATTTTGTTGCGACAGGCCAGCGTGTTGATCCTGTGCCATCAAAAGGAGATGGCCTGTTATGATGGCGCCATTAATTGATGCTTCGCTGGATCGAACCCGTACCGTATTAACGACGCTGGTTGTTCTGCTGGTTATGGGTGTATATGCCTATGTTAATATTCCCAAAGAATCCTCGCCGGATATTGATATCCCGCAAATTTATGTTTCAGCGCATTTGGAAGGTATTTCGCCGGATGATGCAGAGCGCTTATTGGTGCGGCCACTTGAACAGGAATTATCCTCTATTGAAGGCGTAAAGGAAATGAAGGCAACGGCGCACCAGAATGGCGGTTTTGTCTTGCTGGAATTTCAAGCCGGATTTGATAAAGACAAAGCCCTTGATGATGTGCAGAAGGCTGTAGATGTTGTGCGGCCCGATTTACCGATGGATGTCGATGAACCGACCGTTAATGAAGTGAATTTCAGCCTGTTTCCTGTATTGGTTGTGACGTTATCCGGTGAAGTGCCGGAGCGCGCCTTGCTTGGGCTTGCGCGTGAACTGCAGGATGAGTTTGAAACTTTACCGCAGGTATTGGAGGCCGCGATTGCCGGTAACAGGGAAGAAGTGGTTGAAATTCTGATCGATCCTGTCGAACTTGAAAGTTATAATCTGGATGGCAATAGTTTGCTGACATATTTTGACCGGTCAAATCGTTTAGTCGCGGCGGGCAACCTTGATAGTGGCACAGGCCGTTTTGCTGTAAAAGTGCCCGGATTGTTTGAGGATCTTGAGGATATATTGAGCATCCCTTTGCTGGTTAGCGGAGATTCTGTAATCGAAGTTCGCGATATTGCCGAAATACGCCGTACCTTTAAAGATCCTGAAAGCTTTGCACGGCTGAATGGTGAAAAGGCTATTGCGCTGGAAATTGTCAAAAGATCTGGCGAGAATGTGATTGATACAATTGCAGCGGTTCGGGAATTGGTTGATAAAAACCAAAAATACTGGCCTGAGAATATCGTAGTGACCTACACACAGGATCAATCCAAGAAAATCCGCGATATGTTGAAGGATCTCCAGAATAATATCATTAGTGCCATTTTGCTGGTTATGATTGTGATTGTGGCGGCGCTTGGGCTGCGCGCTGCGTCACTTGTTGGTATTGCCATACCTGGTGCATTTTTAACCGGCATTTTGTTTTTATATGCGATCGGCCTTACCGTAAATATTGTTGTTCTGTTTGCTTTGATTTTGTCTGTCGGCATGTTGGTTGATGGCGCGATTGTTGTGATTGAATATGCTGATCGTAAAATGGCGGAGGGCTTACCGAAAAAAGAAGCCTACGCGCAAGCTGCCAAACGCATGGCTTGGCCGATTACCGCATCAACAGCAACTACACTGGCGGCATTTAGCCCGCTTTTATATTGGCCGGATGTGGTGGGCGAATTTATGAAATACATGCCTATTACTCTGATTGCGGTTTTAAGCTCGTCCCTTGTTATGGCGCTTATCTTTATTCCGGCGCTTGGCGGGTTGATCGGTAAACCCGGCACGGCCAATAACCCCAAGGCAATGGAACAAATTGCGCTGGCTGAAAATGGTGATTTATCCAAAATCACAGGTTTGACAGGTGCGTATCTTGGGGTGTTACGTGGCGCGCTTAAACATCCGTTCCTTGTGCTGGGTAGCGCTGTTTTGCTGTTGGTGGGCGTAATTTTTCTTTATGGCAAGATTGGTAATGGTAAGGAGTTCTTCCCGAGCGTAGAGCCGGAAGTGGCCAATGTGCTTATTCATGCGCGTGGTAACTTATCGGTCTATGAGCAGGATCAATTAGTCAAAGAAGTTGAAGATCGTATTCTGGATGTAAAGGGGATTGAGGCATTTTATGTGCGCACAGGCGAACCGGCGCAGCGTGGTTCTGATTTATCTGAAGACGTCATTGGCCAGATACAAATGCAGTTTGATGACTGGCAGGGGCGAAAACCAGCTCTGGAGATATTACAGGATATTAGAGATAGAACGGCTGATCTGCCTGGAATTCTTGTAGAGACCCGCCAGGAAGAAGCAGGCCCGCCTACCGGTAAAGCTATTCAAATTGAACTGGCCTCTCGTTTTCCTGAATTGTTACCGGATGCGGTGGAAACTATTCGCGGCGCTATGGAAGAACTTGGCGGTTATATTGATGTTGAGGATAGCCGCGCCTTACCCGGCATAGAATGGGAGCTGGAGGTTGATCGTGCGCAGGCATCCAAGTTCGGTCTTGATCTAACGGGTATCGGGCAATATGTACGGATGGTAACCAACGGGTTAAAAGTTGCAGAATACAGGCCGGATGATAGCGATGAGGAAATTGATATTGTTGTACGGCATGATAAGCAAGACCGTACTATAGATCAACTGGATCGCATTCGTATTGAAAGTGGTGCGGGATCTGTGCCGATTACAAACTTTGTAAAGCGCGTCGCGCAGCCTGCTGTGGGGAATATTAATCGCGCGAGCCAGAAACGAATTCTGACTATTCAGGCCGAAGTCCTACCCGGAACAAATGTAAACTCCAAGGTTGTTGAGATCCGTAAATGGCTCGCGGAAAATGCGGAGAAAATCAATAAGGATGTCGAAGTAAGTTTTAAGGGTGAAGATGAAGATCAGCGTGAAGCGCAGCAATTTCTGGCGATGGCGTTTCTTGTCGCGCTGGCGATGATGGCCATTATCCTGCTGACCCAGTTCAATAGTTTTTATAGCGTGATATTAATCCTAAGTGCTGTGATTATGTCGACAATTGGCGTGTTTATCGGCTTGATGCTCACCGGTCAGCCATTTGGCGTTGTGATGAGCGGTATCGGTATTATCGCGCTTGCCGGTATCATTGTGAATAATAACATTGTTTTGATTGATACATATGACCAGATGAAGAATGATTACGGTGATCAAATGGATCGGGTTGAACTTGTGCTGCGTACAGGTGCGCAGCGTTTGCGCCCTGTTTTGTTGACAACTATTACAACCGTGCTTGGCTTGCTGCCGATGGTATTGCAGGTCAATATTGACTTTGTGGCGCGGGATTTATCTATTGGCGCGCCTTCAACACAATGGTGGGTGCAGCTATCAACGGCGATTGCGTTTGGCTTGTCCTTTTCAACTGTCTTGACGTTAATTGTCACGCCTTCAGCACTGGTTATGCCTTATTACCTGAATGAACATATCCGGACATTGCGGGATAAATTCGGACGCAGGAAATTCGAAGAAGTGAGTGATTTGGAACAAGCGACAGAACAAAACACAGAACAGGATGCTGATGGCAAATATCTGGGGCGTGATATTTAGATAGTCGTAGCGCGTTATTTTTATGAAAGTGGTTTCATACGAAAAAGATTCGGCAGGTATTTCTAGTCGGTTTCGACTTGCTCGATATGACAGACTTCTCTGCCTTTTGGAACATTGCGGAAAGTGATCTTTACTGGCTGTCCTGAATGCAGCGCTTCAATACCGAATCCTGAAAGACAGCTTTTATGAATGAAAATGTCTTTCTTGCCGTCCTCGGGAATAATAAACCCGTAGCCTTTATCGGCTTTGTACCATTTGACGATACCCTTCATTTCCTGCTTCTGACCGCCTGCGCAGCATTCTTCGGAATATGCGGAAATAACGGTATCGGGTAAAGTTCCTATATCGTGGATTTTAAGAATTTCTGTAACTTTGAAACCTTTGCCCTCATCCTCGATTTTACAAGTCAGGCGTGCGTCTTCACCAAGAGTTTCAAGGCCAACAGCCTGTAAGCTGGTGATGTGAATAAATATATCTGTTGTCTCCCCATCAGGAACGACGAAGCCGTAACCTTTAGGACCGTTAAACCATTTCAGGCGTGCTTCGACGATGCGTGTTTGAACACCGCGTGCATTGGAGTTGGCTGAATCCACAATACGCACGTTATGAGCATCATCATGCGCGGTGGTTACTTTCTGGTTCGATACGTTAGACAAATTACTACTCCTATTAAAATTTACAGCTCAGATACTATGTATTTTTTACTATATATTTTTTAGATTAGCATACCCTAAACTAAAGGTTAGAATGCGATAGCAGGCATAATGCACAAAAAAATCAGGGAAATCCAGAAAAAAATTTCGTATATTTTTTATGGTCATATTCGAATATTCTAATAAACACTTCAAAATTGATATGTAAATACGGTTTTAATGGTCAGTTTGTAATAAATCGACTAAACTATAATATGGAGTGTTTCTTAAACATACCTGACAAAATACTGTTATTTTTTAACAGTATAGACTAAATCGCAATAATAGGAGCGCAGCAATGGCATCTACGGGCAAGCAGGACATAGCACAAAAATATCCTTGGATAGAAAGCTATCCGAAGGAGATCGATTGGGCTGAAAAAATTTCTGTGTATCCGGTTTATGAGATGCTCGAACGTACTGTAAAAGACTACGCAGATAGACCTGCTTTTGATTTTTTAGGTAAAAAATGGAACTGGGGTCAGATCGGCGCGCAAGTCAATACACTTGCAAAAGGTCTTCAACAGCTTGGCGTTACAAAGGGAATTAAGGTCGGGTTGTTTTTGCCGAACTCGCCTTATTTTTTAGTGAGCTATTACGCGGTGTTGCGCGCGGGCGGTACGGTTGTAAATTATAATCCGCTATATGCCGAGCGCGAACTTGTGCATCAGATCGAAGATAGCGAAACAGATATTATGATCACATCCAATCTGAAAATCCTGACGGATAAGATCGATGTTATGTTGAGTGAAACACGTCTGGATAAGGTCGTTCTTTGCCGCTTTACGGATATATTGCCTTTCCCGAAGAATATATTATTTAAGCTTGTGAAGTGTTCTGAATTGTCGGCTAATAAATTTTCTGATCGCTATGTATGGTTTGACCAGATTACAAATAATGATGGTAAGCCTGACCCGGTTCAGGTTGATCCGGTCTATGATACGGCTGTTATTCAATATACGGGCGGTACGACAGGTGTTCCAAAAGGCGCAGAACTTACCCATGGTAATGTCGTTGCCAATGTAGAACAGGCCGTGAAATGGTTTTATCATTCCAAATATGGCGAAGAAAAAATCCTTGGTGTTCTGCCGTTTTTTCATGTGTTTGCGATGACAGCTGTGATGAATAAAGCTGTTCGCGGTGCCTTTGAAATTATCGCACTGCCGCGTTTTGATCTGAACCAGACATTGAAATTAATTCATAAAAAGAAGCCAAATTATTTTCCAGCTGTGCCTGCAATTTATAGCGCGATTAACAACCATCCCGATCAGGCCAAATATGACCTAACATCCTTGCGTTACTGTATCTCGGGCGGTGCGCCTTTACCTGTTGAAGTGAAGAAGTCTTTTGAGGCAAAAACCGGTTGTGTGGTGATTGAAGGTTATGGCCTCAGTGAATCATCACCTGTGGTCTGTGCCAATCCGATCGAGGGTATGAATAAAGCAGGATCTATCGGTATGCCTTTTCCGGGAACGACAGTAGAAATCGTCAATCCTGATGATAAGAAAACAAGAATGGAAGTAGGTGAGCGCGGCGAGTTATGTGCCAAAGGTCCGCAGATTATGAAGGGATACTGGAACGCGAAAAACGCAACCGAGCTTACGATCAGAGACGGTTTTTTATATACTGGTGATATTGCTGTGATGGATGAAGATGGTTATTTCTTCATTGTCGACCGCATCAAGGATTTGATTATTACCAATGGTTATAACGTTTATCCGCGCCATGTCGAGGAAGCGATTTATCTGCATCCGAGTGTTGAAGAATGTATTGTCGCCGGCATACCGGATGAGCAGCGCGGCGAGATTGTAAAGGCATGGATAAAAACCAAGGACGGGCGTGATCTCACCGAAGAGGACATTAAGACATTTCTTGAAGACAAAATCTCGCGCATGGAAACTCCAAGAAAAATTGAAATCCGGACAGAGCCTTTGCCGAAAACAATGATCGGCAAATTATCGCGTAAAGACATTTTGGCCCAAGAAAAAGCCGAATAAAAATACAGATAATTTCAAAACACACACTATCGTATTCTATTTCTGTGTCTTTATTATTATGGGTGAAGGTGTCTTTAGACTGTTTTGGCTAAATATGGCTCAGGACAGATTTTAGGTCTCATTCTTAAACGGGCTCATGATTTATAGAGAGTTAGATATTTATAGAGAGTATAGGTGGAGCGTATAAATAAAATTTATGCAAGGAAGCGTGATTTATATGCTTGCAGCTCTCTGTCCTTAGCAATTTTGTAAAATTCTTTTGCCGAAACAGCATAGCCTTTGTGGTTTTCCACTAGTGTATCTGAGAGTAATTTCTGGATGATGGGATCAACTTTTCCTTCCGAGCTATTCCACATGGCCTCGTGTAGTTGCGGTACTTTAAACTCCAGACCAAGACGGTTCTTTTGCGAAAAGAACATGAAAGCCAGCCCTTGTTTGAGTGCTTCTTGTCTTAGGAAAGAAAATGTATCAAGCCTGACCCATGCTGGAATGGCTTCAAATAACCCCATGGTCAAGACATCGCTAATCTCGCGGCATCGACGCATTTCATACTCATCAGCCTCAAGCCATGCCAGAACCAACTCGTAAGGATCTTCGATTTTCATGATCTTGGCGAGTTTTTCACCATCGGAGATGTAACTGTCTCGTGGTTTGCTTGGTTCATGATCCATGCGGTAGCCATTTTCAAGAAGAATAGACATGCGAACCAGTCCGTTATCGCCGCAGACAATGCCATCGCACTGTTCCAGAAATAAATCAGGCCGGTTTCCGGTTATATCGTGCAATAATTGATGTTCAACACCTGTGCGGTCTAGTTCCTTGATTGTATCGGTATAAATATTGATAAGTATTGCCGGATCAATATCAGCCAGAAGCGGATGGTATAATTTACTTTGCTCATCACCATCAAGCGGGTTTGGCTCTTCTGATGATTGCGGCAGTGGTATATCACCGAAGGTTTTTTCTAATGCGCGCTGTGTACCAAGATTGGTACGGCGTTCAAGTAGTACGGCATCAAGTGCCAGCATGATGTTCTTTTTGAAAAATTCCTGGCTCATCATAATAGGGATGAGCATTTCTCTATCTTCATCACTGTTCAGATCAAGCAGGCTTTCTGTTTTTTCAATAACGAATGTATCGTTGCGGAAACCATTGGACGCAAAAGGCTGGGTTTTAACTTTGATCAGTCTTTCAGAAGATGCAATATCCTTGTTACCAGCGACAAAGCCCAGAATATCTTGAATGCTATAAAAATAGTAATTTGCCATGGTTTAAAAAAACTTTATGTTCGAAATCAAAGGGTTTTTCCAAGTGACGCGGAGATTTTTTAACCTCTTAACTTACCTTGACACTTTGTTTGAACAGCCTCAATTATTTTCTGAGATATTTGTTCAATATCCTGATCTGTTAAAGTCTTGTCCTTGGGCTGTAAGATGACATTAATCGCAATAGATTTATGGCCATCATCAACGCCTTTTCCTTTATAGACATCAAAAATATCAACCCGCTCGATCAAATCCTTGCTGGTTCCTTTGGCCGTACGAATAATTTCAGCGGCGGGAATATCATCGGCAATGATAAATGCAAAATCACGGGAAACCGGCTGAAATGCAGATAGCTCAAGCTTTGCTCTGGCTGTACCGCCTTTGTTGCGCTGGGCTGGAATTTTGTTTAGGAAAATCTCGAAACCGGCAATGTTGGTTTTGATACCCATCTTACTTAAGATAGACGGGTGAATTTGCCCAAAATACCCGATGATATTTGCGCCAAGGCGAAATACACCGGATTGACCGGGGTGATACCAATCTGGCGCATCTGTTGTGACTTGTAAGTTCTGCGCAGAAAATCCCGCAGCTTCAATCGCTGCCATCGCATCGGCTTTAACGTCATACACATCAACATTGCGATGTGCATTTGAATCTTTCCAATGCCTATCGGCATTTTGACCACTGCGAACGCCACAAGCCACAGGAACTTGTTCGTTTGCTTTGGTACTGACAAAAGCCGGACCAACTTCGAATAGAGCGTTATTGGCAAAACCTTTATCTCTGTTCTGACCTGCCGCCTGTATCAAATTGCCGAGCGGTGTCGGGCGCATTTGATCCATTTCGGCACTGATCGGGTTTAAAATGCTAAGTGCTTTTTTGTTTTGGTTGTCATTAGCGCCAAAGAAATCGGCAAGTTCTGAAGACATAAATGAATACGTGATACATTCCTGCATGCCGCGTCCGGCAAGCGCGGTTTTAACTTTGCGGCTCAGGCGGATAAGATCTGTTTCAGCAGGTTCGGTAATTGCGTGAAGTTTTGGCATAGAAACAGCCTCTATTTTATCATAGCCATAAATACGGATAATCTCTTCAACCAGATCTGCCTGTCCTTGAATATCCTCGCGCCATGACGGGCGTGCAACCTTAAACGGGTTCGTGCCGGATACCTCAAAACCAAGTGTTTCCAGAATTTCTTTTTGTGTGTCTTGCGCAACGGTAACGCCTGTCATTTTTTCGGTGAGGCCGATATCAAAATCAAAGCTTTGTTCATTGTTTGGTGCCAGACCTGCGATAACCGCCTCGCTTGGTTCGCCGCCACAAAGTTCAAGAATAATTTTTGTAGCTATCTCTGCACCAGGAATGGTGAAAAGCGGATCAATACCGCGCTCGAAACGATATCTGGCATCGCTGCTGATTTGAAGGGCGCGGCCGGTTTTAGCTGTTAACGCTGGATCAAAATACGCACATTCCAGATAAACATTGACTGTTTCTTCGGTACAACTAGAATCAAGACCGCCCATAATAGCGCCAAGACCGACAATTTCCTTATCATCTGTGACCACAGTCATGCCATCATCAAGGGTGTATGTTTTATCATCAAGCGCTTCGAATTCTTCGCCTTTTTTAGACAGGCGCACATGGATATCACCATTTAGCTTGTCCGCATCAAAAACGTGAAGCGGGCGGCACAAGGCGTATGAAAGATAGTTGGTGATATCAACAAGTGCAGAAATAGGGCGCAGACCGATAGCCTTCAGGCGCTTTTGCAGCCAATCCGGTGACGGGCCGTTTTTCACGCCTTTGATGTAGCGACCGATAAATACCGGACAGGCATGTTCTGTGTCTTTATCAAAATCCAGATGAACATTAATCGGAGATGCAAACTCCCCTTTAACTGCATCATCGGAAAGCGGCTTTAACGTACCAAGACCAGCTGCGGCAAGATCTCTGGCAATGCCCCGAATTCCGGCACAATCCGCACGGTTTGGCGTTAGTGCAATTTCAATGACCGGATCATTCAAACCGAAAATATCAGCAAAAGCTGTGCCGATTTCTGCGTCATCAGGTAGTTCGATGATACCGTTATGTTCATCGGATAAATTCATTTCTTTTTCAGACACCATCATTCCGTTTGATTCTTCGCCGCGAATTTTGCTTTTCTTCAGCTCAATATCAAGACCGGGAATATAGCTACCTGCAGGCGCGAAGATGCCTTTCATGCCTGCACGCGCATTTGGTGCGCCACAAACAACCTGCAGTTTTTCCTTACCCGTATCAACAACACAGACCTTAAGCCGATCAGCATCAGGGTGCTTTTCGGCTTTTTCGATAAAGGCGACTTTAAAACTTGCGAATAGATCAGCCGGATTATCTACTTCTTCAACCTCAAGACCAATCGCAGTCAGAGTGTCTGTAATTTGATCCAGTGATGCATCCGTATCCAGATGTTCTTTTAACCAGCTTAATGTAAATTTCATCGGTAATGCCGTCCTTTGCGTATTGTCTTGTCGCCTAATCGTCTAATAATTATTTTTGTATTTAAATGGGCAGGATATGAAGCGAAAAATCCAGCTTCAAACCTAAATCCTTATACAGAGCCTGCGCCGATTGGTTGTCATTTTCGGCCAGCCAGTAAATACGCGCCCATTTTTCTTGTCTGCCGCGTTTTTCAAGTGCGCGTACAAGCGCCTTTCCAATTCCTGACCTGCGGTAGTTCTCATCAACAAATAAATCCTGCATATAACAGGCAGGCTGCATATGTCCTGTCACCGGATGTAAAATATAATGCATGATGGCTGCAACTGTTCCGTTTATTTCTGCTTTAAAACCAAAAACAGGGTAATCATCATTCATCAGGCGTGACCATGTTTCTGATGTAACGTCCTGATCACGTTGCCCTAAATTATTCTTGTCCCATAGCGGCAGCCATCCGGGAAAATCATCGAATTGTAGTGGGCTGATTGTGTATTTGGCTTTACCTGCGGCCATGGTTTCTTTTCTGAATAGTTAGTGTTATTTGTTGCGGAATGCTCTGTTCGGGCGATCAAGTGGATCAAAGCCGTAATGCTCAAGCCAGCGCGTATCTGATTCAAAAAATGTTCTTAGGTCTGGTATGCCGTATTTTAGCATTGCCAGACGTTCAATCCCCATACCAAAAGCAAATCCTTGATATTCATCCGGATCAATACCGCAATTTTTAAGTACATTGGCGTGAACCATACCACAGCCCAAAACTTCCATCCAGCTATCGCCTGCGCCGATTTTAAATTCACCATCTTTGCGCGAGCAGCCAATATCAACTTCGGCACTTGGCTCGGTAAACGGGAAGAAGCTGGGGCGGAAGCGCATCGGAAGTTCATCAACTTCGAAAAATGCACGGGAAAAATCCAGCAAACAACCTTTTAAATGTCCCATATGGGTTTTCTTATCAATGACCAGACCTTCGATTTGGTGGAACATCGGTGTATGTGTCATGTCGTAATCAGAACGATATGTCCGGCCCATAGCAACAATGCGCATTGGCGGTTTGTTGTTTTCCATGAACCTGATCTGTACAGCCGATGTATGGGTGCGTAATACTTTCTTCGCAAGCTCGCCTTCTTCATCCGGATTCTCCGGTAAGAAGAATGTATCCTGCATTTCTCTGGCCGGGTGGCCTGGCGGGAAATTAAGTGCGGTAAAATTATGCCAGTCATCTTCGATATCCGGTCCTTCGGAAATTTCAAATCCCATATCTGCAAAGATCGTTGCAAGCTCTTCCATCACCTGACTGATCGGGTGAATACTGCCTTTGCGCTCTTGCGGCGCAGATAAAGTCACATCGACTGTTTCGTTGATTAACTGCGCATCAAGCGCTTGCTTCTTTAATGCATCTTCCTGTGTTTTGATCAGGTCTGTG
>JAUILO010000186.1 GCA_030432775.1 Alphaproteobacteria bacterium | reverse complement strand
GCTTGGGCTTGGCAGTTTGGGCATCTGGTTTTTAATGCGCAGCATGCCACGTAAACCTGAACTGGTTACATTGCCGACAGTGCGCTTTTTGGAAGATCTTCCGGATGATGAACAAACACCAAAAGATATGCCTTGGTGGCAAAAATTAATGCGTGTCACAACTTTAGCCATGGTTATTACCGGCATGGCTGGTCCAGAATTTAATCCTGATGAACCATTTGATGGCAACGGTCCGGTTGTACTTGCTGTTGATAATGACTGGGCATCCGCCAATAACTGGTCTGCTGTATCTGCCGAGATGCAGGATATTATAGCCAGTGCAGAGCGTGACCATCGCCAGATATATATTCTTTCAACCGCTGCACCGGATGATGATATGCCTTTCCACATTCTTGGTCCGATGAGTGCCGAAGACGCAAAGAAACAGGTTCAAAGCGTAACGCCGCGCCCATGGGGCAGTGATCATGTCGGTGCGATTGATGCGCTAGACCAGATCAAGACTAATGCCAACTCACCGGTATTCTGGTTGAATAATGGCTTAGAAGATGAAGGCGCAAAAGAATTTGCAGAAAAACTCAAGGAACTTGGCAGTCTTACTGTTATCCAGCAAGCGCCAGAGGATATGCCATTCCTTGTTATGGAACCGAAAATCGAGGGAAACTATATTATAGCTAAAGTCTTGCGCGCCAATACGCAAGGAGATCGCAGCCTTATTTTGACTGCCAGTGATCAGGGTGGTAATGCGCTTGCGCAAGAAGAAGTTAAATTTAAAAGCGGTGAAGCCGAAGCACAGGTTATTTTTGAATTGCCTGCCGAAATGCGTAACCAGCTAGCCAAAATTTCAGTCGAAAACATCAATACGGCCGGTAGTGTTGTCTTGCTAGACGAAAAATCCCGCCATAGACCTGTCGGGGTTATTCGTTCGGATAATACCAGCTCTTCACAAAGCCTGTTGAATGAGTCTACTTATGTCAGAAGTGCTTTATCACCGCACACAAATTTATATCAAGGCTCTGTTGATGATCTACTGGAGCGCAGTTTATCTGTCATGATCATGACGGACGGCGTACAGCTTGACGAAGAACAAGAAGATAAAATCCAGCAATGGGTTGAAAATGGTGGAATACTGTTGCGATTTGCCGGCCCAAGACTAGCCGCGCAAGAAGATCAGGACGATGAATTACTACCGGTACAGATCAGGGAAGGCGATAGAACACTTGGCGGCGGTATTGCACGTAACAAAGCGGCAACAATCGCCCCGTTTGAAGAAGGCTCACCTTTCTTTGGCCTTGAAACAGATGATAATATAGTTATCAAACGTAAGGTCATTGCCGAGCCGGGGCTTGAAACCGAGGAAAAAACATGGGCGACCTTATCCGACGGCACGCCATTTGTAACAGGCGCACGCGCAGGTGATGGCTGGGTCGTGCTTGTCCATACAACAGCCAATACAAACTGGTCGAACTTGCCTTTATCAAAGCTGTTTATTGATATGATGCGAAATGTCGTAGCACATAGTCAGGGTATTGCAGCCGATGTTGATGAAATCGGTGGTTCATTCGAACCTATAAAATTACTCGATGGACTAGGACAGCTTTCATCACAAACCGGCAATGCCCAGGCGCTGACGAAAGAAGACATGCAAGAAGGTAATATCGCACCGGAACACCCGCCCGGCATATACGGGCATGGCGGCATACGATACGCCCATAATCTGGCGAGCGCTATTGATGTGCTCGATCCACTCGAAAAAGACGAACTTCCTGATGGTGCAAAATTACGGGAGTTTAGCAAAGAAGGACATGAAGTCGATTTAAAGCCTGCTCTTTTGGCTGCGGCACTAACAATAGCACTTGCAGATATGCTTGTGCTACTCGGCCAGCAAGGGCAACTTTCATCTTCGGCCTTCCGCAGAAGACGAAATACGCCTGCGCTTGAAACAGATAAAAAAGCACCGAAGCCAGGCTAATGAACACAGCGCCTTTCTTATTGAACATCCCGCGCAAAGGATGTTTGATTTTATGGAAGGGAACATGATAAATTTGCGCAAATACAAAGCTTATAAAAAACGATAAACAGGGATTAAACCAGTGGCAAAAGGCCAGAACAATTCGGATAAAGATAAAGGCGGCAGCCCGTTTTACAGACTGCTTGCCGCGGCTGATAAAACCTATGGTAACCTGCCTATCAATATCAAATTGATAGTTCAGCAGGTCAGTAAAGCTATTCCCGAATTTGGCCCGCGTAAATTGAGAAAGCGCGGTCCCGGTACAGAGTTTTATGAAGCGCGCGATTATAAACCGGAAATTGATAGTCCGAATAAAATCAACGCCAGATTGACCGGCAAGACCGGGCGTAACATGGTGGTCGAGATGGAAGCGGAAATCTCACAGCGTATCTATTTATGGCGTGACCCATCGGAATCGATGGAGTTCGCATCGAGTGATAAAGTTCATACGAAAAAGGAAGCGGCCGAGATTATGCTGCTGGCTTTTGCGCGCCACTTGACCAAAAACGAGGAAGTGGTTGGCGTTGTTGACCGCAGCGGCCTGCATCGTGGCGGACGTGCTGCGGAAAGTCTGGCGCAGAAATTATTCGATGTACGCGTCATTACGGGTGAACTGCCGATATTAAGATCCAGACCGCCGCGCAATAGTACCGCCATATTATTTAGTGATTTTATCACCGATACCGATAAAATAGCCAAAAACCTTGATCATCTCAAATCTCTTGGTCTGTCAGGGCATATTGTTATGGTGCTTGATCCGCAGGAGGTTGATTTCGAGGTTAAAGGTCATATCGAATTTACAGGCCTTAAGGGCGAAGTATCTCAAACCTTCCAAAAGGCACAAAAACGCCGCGATGATTACCGCAACAATCTGGCTGATCATATTGAAAAAGTGAGTGAAATCGCAAAAGCACGCGGCTTTAACTTTATTTTCCAGCGTACTGATGAGCCACTGCATTACGGGTTAATGCAGATATATAAAATGCCGGCCAAGGAGCATACAGCAAATCCGCTTCCTGACCTTAGAGGCCAGTTAAAACCAAAATAATTATACGCAAGATGAAGTCAATAAAATGAGCAGTTTTTTCAGAAACCTGACACATAAATATATTCCGGCCATGCTTCTTAGCACGGTATTTGCAGCAAGTGCTTTTGGTCAATCTTCGGGCGACAGTACGGCTGTGCAATCTGCGGATGATGCGCCAAGCAAACGCTATTATAATGATTATATCCCGTATGTGAAATTGCCCGAAGTTCCAAAAACACAGGGCGTTCCCGATTATTCAAGTCACCCGTTAGCCGGCATGATTATCGATGTTCAAATCGAGGTTGAAGACGATCTTGGTAATGGCAGCACAAGTAAAACAGTGAAGATGTTATTGCCAAAGCCATATCTGCGCCATCAGGTTTCAAACGATATGATGATGTTACGCCGTATGCTCGCACTGGATGCAAATGACAAAGACGAAGTGGCAGAGAAATTCGCACAGAGCATTGAGGATAATCGCGAGAATATCCTGAACGAAGAAACATTAGGACATCTTGAGGCGCTGCGCGATAAATTGCTGGCAACGCCATCTGATAACATAGAGGTGCTTGATGGCGTGATTGCCGATATGTGGCAAATCATGATGGAGCTAGAAGAAGACAGCCTGACACAGGCCGAAAAGGATCTTCGTGCTGCACAGGAAAAACTTCAAGAACTCAGAGAGCAAGGCGCATCATTGGAAGACATCCAAAAAGCCATGGAAGATGTTCACAAAGCCATGGAAGACGTATTGCAGGAGCGTATGGAGCAAGCCGAGAAGAGCGGAAGCCAAGAAGACAAAGAAGCGCTTGAAAAGATTCAGGAGCTTATGGAGCAAATGGAAAAACTCATGGAGCAAATGAAAAACTCTGATCCGCAGCTT
>JAUILO010000020.1 GCA_030432775.1 Alphaproteobacteria bacterium | reverse complement strand
TCAAGAAGCAAACGAGACCTCACAAACGGCCCCATCCTATCGCACATGTTGCGCATGTCTATTCCAATGACATGGGGTATTTTCGCCATTATTTCTTTCCAACTAGCTGATTTATACTTTATTGGCCTTCTAGGCACAGAGCCGCTAGCGGCCATAAGTTTCACTATTCCTGTGACGACAATTGTATTTAATGTCTTCCTTGGCCTGACCATTGCGATGTCTTCGGTTTTATCCCGCCAGATCGGCGAGAAGAACCACGACAGGGTAATACGTATTACGACACACGGCGTCAGCTTTGCTTTTCTTGTTGGCATCACCCTTGCCCTGATCGGCATTATATTCATGAACCCTATCTTCGAGCTTATGGGCATCCATGATAATCTCATGCCGCTTGTGCGTGAATACATGTATATCTGGTTTATCGGCAATATATTTCTGTCTATTCCAATGGTTAGTAACGCCGCCATCCGCGCCCATGGCAACACAATGTTTCCGGCCATTGTCATGACAACAGCCGCGCTTGTAAATTTGATACTTGATCCAATTCTGATTTTCGGACTATTGGGTTTTCCCGAACTTGGTATAAAAGGCGCGGCCATCGCCAGCCTGATCGGTGATTTATGTGCGATGTTGGCTGCAATCTATATGCTCGGTTTTCGTATGAAGCTATTGCGGTTCAAACCATTTTACGCGGATAAATTCGGCGACTCACTCAAACGGTTATTATTCATTGCTCTGCCCGCAGGTATCACCAGTATTGTCCAGCCTGTCACCAGCGCCGTCATTATCGGTATGCTTGCCAGCTATGGAGCAGAGACCGTTGCCGCCTATGGTATTGTCTCTCGTGTTGAGGCCTTCGCCTTTATTGTTCTCATGGGTCTTGCCGGTGGCATGTCACCTATTCTTGGGCAAAACTGGGGCGCGAAAGCATATGAACGTGTAAATGAAACGTTACGTATTGCATTGGGCTTTAGTTTTCTTTGGGCATTAGGGGTAGCTATTGTCCTATTTTTCTTTGCCGAACATATTGCTGGAATATTCTCCGATGATCCGCATATCATTGAAATTGCACGCTTGTATTTCTGGATTGTACCCATCAGTTACATTACGGGAAATCTGATTATGGGCTGGTCTTCTGCATTTAATGCGATCGGCATGCCGCAACGCTCATTGATTATGATCTTTGGTAAAAATCTGCTGGTGCTTGTACCTGCTGTATTGATCGGCAACCACCTATACGGGGTAAACGGCATATTCTGTGCCATTGCCAGTGTTAACCTTGTGCTTGGCTTTGTATTCCACCTTTGGAACAGACAGACCTGTAAAAAGAAGCAGCACGAGGCCGATCTGACAAAAGAATAAGCAACAAAAAAGGCCGGAAATTCCGGCCTTCTTCATAATACATCTAGGCGAAAAACTGGTTTGTATTATTTACCGAACAAACCTTTAATCTCACCGCCCAAATCACCACTATCGGATTTAAGCTGCTCCATCATATTTGTTGGAACGCCGGCATTCTTCAAAATATCTTGCCCCGCGCCTTCCATGAACCCTTGTTTGGCCGCCGCTTTACTCGCCACTTGCGTCACATGATCCAGAATCTGTGCGATCGCTTCTGTTGCCAAAACGCCGCCTTCTTTCTGTCCAATACCGCTCAACTTGATTGGCGGTAAAGAAACAGCCGTAAGATCCCCCCCTGCCATCGTCACAGTCGGATTAAGGCTGGTTTTTTCAAGTGTAAGCTTATTGATAATCACCTTTGGTGCCTTGCCAGGTTCTTTGGCTACTTTTTCTTTCGCAGCTGGTTTGTTCTTGGCCGCATTTGCTTTTAACGCACCCAGATTTGTTCCTTTTTCATTCAGCTCAAAATTAATATCACTTGGCCCGACTGTAATATCATCAAAGGTCAAAAGCTCTTTCGAGATTTTATCGGCATCAATGCTGACAAGATCAAAAGTCATAGCATATGGCTTTTTAAATCCACTCGGATTACCGACTTTAATGTCCGACACCGCAATTTTACGTTCTTTAATCTTAATGTCCAGACCGCCAATGCTGACCGAAACACCCAGAGCATTGCTTGCGACTTTTTCTGCTGTTTTCTTAACGACAGAAGTAAAGTTCATGGCGACGACAAAGCCTAATACAATCAATACACTGATAACTATCCCGCCAATGCGCAGCGATTTATTTGGTTTACCCATTTGTCTTAAATCCTTTCAAACAAATCAATTAAACTATTTAATTGTCACTAGACTACATAACTGCGCCGTATATACAACCGTGATATTATATCCACTCACACCAAAGCCATGCTACAATCCCGTTTATGAAATGGATGGTCTATATTTTAAAATGTGCAGATAACACGCTATATACCGGAATCACAAATGATCTGGAACGGCGTATCTCAATGCATGAAAACGGCACTGGCGCAAAATATACAAAAGGGCGCGGTCCATTCAAAACTGTTTACACGGAAAGATGTGATGACCGTAGCGCAGCGTCAAAAAGAGAGATCGAGATCAAATCACTCAGCCGTCACAATAAAGAAAAGCTAATCGCTTCGGATAAACCGGACATTTAAGAAGGTTTATAGACCTTGGAGTATTCTTCCAGCGCCGCTATACGTTTTTGACCCATCGGGTGTTCTGAAAAAATTTCATGAATTGCGAGATACGCATTAAGCAATTTAGTGGCAATAGGGTGACCATGTACCATATCCTTCAGCTCACCTTCACCGCTTACATAATTAAAATGACGAAATCCAGAGATCAATGCCTCTTTATCATCCGTTAACTCAAAGCCGCGCTGATCCGCCGAATATTCTGTCTGACGATCAACATACCTGCTTGCCAGTGCCACTAACGGCAAGATAGAAGAACTCAATAATGCCTGCGCAATATGACCTTGCATCATTTGCTCCGCTGCCATCCCGATCGTCGAAATACAAAGCGCAATATAGGCCGCATTATCAATCTGCCCATGGGTAACATCTCCATGCTCTATATGCGCAATTTCATGGGCAATGGTACCGTCTTTTTCTTCGTCACTCAGATTATTATGATTCATAAACTCGGACGCATTAACAATCATATATTGATTTGTTGTGCCAATAAAATCGATTATTGGCTTTTCTTCACCGGCCATTTGCACGCGTACGCTAGGCGCTTTAACACCTGCACGCGCACTAAAGCGCTTTGCCGCCTGAACGATATGATGATCTTCATCCAGCTCCGGCATTGCTTCAAAGCGCTTGCCGTGTTTTTTCTGTATATCCCACGCAGAATATGCGGCAATACCCATTGTTAGCCCCAAAGTCAGCAGTGCATCAGCACGATCCAGTGACATCACCGACACAGCAGATACGGCGTACACAGCAGCGCGTGTAAAAGCAGCTTTTAATTGATATTTATCTTCGGGCATTTTAATCATCATAGCGTTATACGCTCATCATATAATTATGTCAAATATAGACATTATCATAACGACTCAGCGCACATGCACTATAACAATTTGCAAGGCTCATAACGCCAGCAACTAACAAGATGATCATTCACCATACCTGTCGCCTGCATATACGCATACATAATGGTTGAACCAACAAAGTTCATTCCGCGCTTTTTAAGGTCTTTGGATAGCGCATCACTTTCCGGTGTTGTCACCGGAACATCCGACATATTCTGCCATGCATTCACAATAGGTTTTCCGCCCACAAATCCCCATAAATACGAGCTAAAATCACCAAATTCACGCTGTATCTCTAAAAATACGCGTGCATTACGACGCGCACTGGCTATTTTCAGCCTATTTCTGATAATTTCAGGGTTTTGACGTAGCATTTCAAGCTCATCATCACTCATTTCAGCCACTTTAACCGGATCAAAACCGTGAAAAGCTTTACGGTAACCGTCTCTTTTCTTCAGGATTGTTTCCCAGTTTAAACCAGCTTGCGCTCCTTCCAGAATCAAAAACTCGAACAAAGTCTGGTCATCATAAACAGGAACACCCCATTCATCATCATGATAGGCATCATAATGAGCTTTGCCGTTTCCAGACCACGGGCATCTGACCTTATCGGCTAACGGGATATCAGATAAAGACATATTACCTACCAAATATTACGAACCAAGCCACTCACGTCCATAGCGGGCTGCATAGGTAATAATCATCGATGCACCCGCACGTTTCATCGCATGCCAAGCCTCAACATGCCCCTGGGCCGCATCAATTAATCCTTTTTCCGCCGCTGCTTCAATACAGGCATGCTCGCCGCTTACGTAATAAACAGCAAATGGCGCCGGAATTTCATCGCTCAGCGTTTTCAAAATATCAAGATAATGAACCACTGGTTTTACCATCAAAATATCCGCGCCTTCTTCATAGTCACGCCATGAACATGTCAGCGCGTCCTGCGGACGGTTATAATCAAGCTGGTAAGTTGTGCGGTCTTTAAGCTTCACACTTTCATCAGGCGCAGAATCACATGCCACACGAAACGGACCGTAGAATTTGGATGCAAATTTAGCCGAGTAACTCATGATCATCACCTGATTAAGACCATGATCGTCAAGCGCCTCACGAATAGCCAATACACGGCCATCCATCATATCGGACGGCGCAATACAATCTGCACCGGCCTGTGCGTATTGAACGGCCATATCGGCCAGCGCCTCTGTGCTTTCCGGATTTAACACATGATCACCACAATCATTCAATATACCGCAATGTCCGCTTATGGTGCTGGCGCATAAACACACATCCACAGCAAGCCATATATCTGATCCGAACTTATCCTTAAGCGCTTTAATCTGTGACACTGTAAATGAATGATCAAAATCATGACTATGTTTATCCTGCGGGCCTGGTACACCAAATAACAAGAATTTGCTTACGCCCTTTGCCAGATCATCTTCGACTTGCATCAGCAATGTTTCCGGCGTATCGCGATATGTGCCCGGAATACCGGGAATGGCTTCTTTTTCTTTGATACCATCAACCACGAAAAGCCCCTGAATAAGCTCTTCGGGATGCACGCGCACCTCACGTACCAATTCGCGTATATGTTTATTCTGGCGGAAACGGCGATTGCCAAGCGGCTGTGCATACATATCTTGATCTTCTTCTTATTTTGTAAATTATATTCGATGGCTTGCGTGAATTTTTATAATTGTAGAAACCATCCTTTTATCCTTGATCTTCAATACGACAATCATAAAGCCTGCGCAACCTTGATAGAAGAAAATTTCAGCATCTTCAATTTACATATTTTATTGCAGAACAAAGATCGCCACGCTATAACCATAATACATCCAAGAATAAGTAAATAGACGATGAATGAACAGCACAGCTTAACCGAATATAAAATACCGGGCGGTCTTGAAGAACACGCCATCGGTCAGTTTATTGAAACCAGTCTGGATGATCTACGCAGTCTGGCGGAAAGCTGTCACATACAAACAGATGCGATTTACCTCAAAAACGAAATCAGCGATACAATACTCATACGCCGTAATCACGGTTTTTATGCATTAACACATGATATGCGTACACCGGAAAATGTTGTACTTCTTTATAGTCACGACAGAGCAAGCTTTACGCCACCACCGCCGCGCAATGATGATACAGCCGATCACTTCCCGGGACATTATGTCGACACCACCCACAGCGGCAGAATACAAGTGGTCGAAGCCCGCGATAACCGCCTTGATAATGAAACATGGGTATCAACCGCCCATGCCAATCATGACGAACTCGAAACTCTGAACCTAAAGAACTTCGGCGTTTTATGGCACACAGAACACAACCACTATGCCAGCGGCAGTATTGTTTACAACCTCAAGCCGGTGAAAGTGAAAAACAAACAAACCAAAGAGATTGAAGACCGCACACAAATCCGCGTGATTACGACAGCAGGTAAATCCACCCCATTTTTCGCATTTGACGATAAATTCCTCGGTCGTATTTGGGGTCGCCTTATGGCACGTGGCGGTATTCAGGTTAATGTTGATCCGGACAAAGCAACAAACCTTATGATGGATGATTTTCTGCCAAGAGCCAATGCCGTTTTGCGCGGCATTGACCCGCATGATTTATCGGCACAAAGCCTGCCTGATGAACTGCGCAGTCCGCTAACTCCGCCCGTTAAACCGAGCAAATTATTGCAATTCATTCCCTTTGCCAAAAGCTTTGCCGGTAAAGCACTTTCGCGCGGGGTACAAAAATCAACCGCTTACTTTCATAACGCCTCAACAGGCGGCGGGCTTATCAAAGACATCGCCGTAACCGCAGCCAAGGCGGCAGGACTTATGGTGTTCCATCTGGTGACCAAAGGTCCTATTGTTGCCACTGTCAAACTTGGCGTATTTATGGGCAGCAACACCTTTAAAGGTCTAACCAATATTTTCAAAGAACCCGAGCTCAAAAGCCCATTTGATTCAGATATAAATATTGCCTCCGAATATGGCGAAGAAGGGTATTTGCGCAATAAAGGGCCGGGCTATTATGCGCGTCTTGCCGATGATCATACGCCATTCCTGCGTTATTTATCTTATGAAGAAACAAATGCACGCCCCGCAGATGGAACCGAGCTGCGTGATAAAATCCGCAAGGATCTCGCGGCCCAGAACCTGCTTGATCCCTTCGGGGCGCCGGTCGGATCCATTTTCGAAAGACGCGCTATTGGCGATGCGCATGTCTTGCGAGTTATGCAACCCGACGGTATCGAAATATATATACTTCCCGAGCACAGCACCGCTTACGCGCGCTACCGTCCGCATCTTGAAAATAGACAAGCAGAAGCCATGCCTGATGATTTACGATCTTTGCTTTGGGAAACCAAGCACGCTTTATGTATATATTTTGACCGTGCGGCCAATAATGGCAAAGGCGAATACAGCGTTGATGATATCAGCATCTATGATTTCGAAAGCAAGATTATCGCTCACGCACAAACCAAACCAACAGATATAAAAACACCGGATTTCATCCAAAGCCCTACCTTGCAAAACATGGCGATCAAAGCCAGAAGCTATGAAGATGGGGCGCTTTCAAAACTAAGACGTGAATTTGTTCTAAAAACAGAAAAATTTGTACCGCGCTTTTTAACCAATAAATGGCGCGAAGAGTTTGTCACGCCATATCAAGACGCACAGCAAAGCAAAGAACATCTAGAAATGCTTGCGGGCAACATTAAAAACAACGCACACGACAAACTTGCAAGATAAACATCCTGCAATACAAACTACAAAACTAAATCAGGAAAACTGTATCGATCAGTATATCCGGTTTTATTCGGCTGCGGACATCGTTTCAGCCATCTGCTCTTTTAGCGGCTTTTTTTTTACGCCACCCAGCAGGTTTGTCGCAGAGAGCATAACAGCCAGTGTCACCGCATAAGCGATAAGCTGCGCAGCACTAGGTGTTGAAGTATACCCAATCAACGTATGAAGGCTGGCGCCGATAAAGCCGCGATCATCAAGAAGCCATGAACTATCCCAAACAACATCTGATAGACTACTCAATGCCCCCGTTGCCGTGATAAAGCCAACTGCCTGTGACACCATCCCTGCAACAAGCAAAATCAACAATGCGCTTGTGATCTGAAAAAAGTACCTCAAAGAAATATGGATCATTCCGAAATACAACATACCGCCAATCGCCGTGCCGCCGACTAAACCGGCCAGCGCCCCGGCAGCAAGCGATAAAGGTTCTTGCCCTGAGGCCAGCATCCCATATGTAAACAGAACTATTTCCGATCCCTCACGCAGCATCGCAAGCGCAATCACAACCGACACCCCCCAGCTTGGTGCATCACCTTCTAAAATAGACTGACCTAGCTTTTCAAAATTAGACTTCATTTCACGCGCATGTTGTTTCATCCATATCACGGTCCAGCCAATGAAAGCGGCGGCAGTTAGCAAAACACCTGCGTTAAAATATTCCTGCCCCATACCTTCAGCAAAAGATGAAATACGTTCGATAAATATGGCGACCAATGCCGCGCCAAATAACCCGGCGGCAAAGCCTGCAAATATCGCTTTACCTCGAAAAGGCATACCCCGTGTTGCAGCGAGAACAATACCGACAATCAGAACAATCTCGAATACTTCACGAAAAACTATGATAGCGCTGGACAACATATATTATCTCCCATTTCCACGTCTCGTCTGTAATTTCAAATTCAACTCGAATATTTCCAATGAATATAGCTTTTTATTACAGAATGAGAATGGTTATCATTAACGATTTATAACTGACCCGTCAACTTTTTCTATATGTGTCTTATTGCGATCAAACCATAAAAAAAAGCCCGGCTTCATAACCGGGCTTTTCGGAATTCTATTTTAGCGGATTAGAGGAACTTATAAAGCACCTGACTGACAACCTGCTGCACTATTCATCGCAGATGTGAAATCAGAACCAAAGCTATAGTTCACTGTTGTTCCCGCACCTGCACTGGCCGCAGCATCACCCCAACAGAAGCTTTCTTGTCCACCGGCTGCCGGCTCGATATTAGCCAGATCATTAGCGCCTGTTCCACCTTCTCCGCCTGCGGCTGGAGCTAGTCTATTAAGCGCCTGCGCCGGATCAACGAACGGAAGACCAGCCATTGTTACGCTCACTGCAGCAGGATCAACCAAGAACGCAGCGAAGGCTTTTAGGAAATCTTCTTCATCAAGGTCAGGCTGTCCAAAGAAGAATAGACCCAATGCCCCATCATCAACGAAGTGATAGAAACGACCTTCAAGGAAGTTCGCCTCGGCCGCACCGATTGGAATGCCGTCTGTTCTAGGCTGTATCAAACCAAATGGTGTGTCATATGTTGCATCAATACCGTTAAGGATTGTCGGTGATCCTGGTGCGAAGAATGCTTCATTACCAAGTTCAACAAAATATGTGCTTTGACCAGAGAAGTAACTTGTACCGATTGTATTACCAACCAAGCTTAGATCCGCAAACGTACCGTCTTTATATTCAAACGGAATGAACTGGAGAGCAACATCACCGCCAATAAAGCTGTTTGTATCACCTGTTAGATCAATATCACCGCTCTGGAAGCTTGCAGACACAGTATTATCTGTGAATGTATTGCCGGATAGAACAATTGAACCATTATCAGGACCAGCTGCGAATAAACCGTAATCACCGCTACCTGTAACTTCGTTAAACAGAACATCAACCGCATCTACATTTTCAAGCTGGATGCCTGTAGAGATACTGTTTGTAATCACGTTACTTTCAATTGTTGAATCTGTAACATCAAGGAATGAAATACCGATATTGTTTCCATCCAAAATGTTGCCTACTACTGTGATATTTGAAGACGGATCAACAAACACACCAATCTCTGTGCCAGTGATTGTGTTTGTATCAACTGTGATGAATGAACTATCGATTACTTCTACACCGCGCTCTACACGGGCAATGTTATTGCCTTCAACACTACCATCCGAAGAGGCATCATCAATAACCACGCCGCTATCAGCAATTCTGATCGTGTTTCCGTTTACGGAGAAGTTATTCGTATCCGAAATCTGAATGGCATCTCCGCGGCTTCTGCGAACTGTGTTGCCTGTAATCGCAACATATTCACTATCTTCAACATCAATACCTTCATCGCCGGAACGACCTACTGTGTTACCTGCAACAAGGCCGAAAGCAACATCATCAAGGTAAATTCCGTCATCGCCAGAACGCCTTACTGTATTGTCGTAAACAACGACACCCGTCGTACCATCAACATCGATTCCGTCATCGCCAGAGCGGCGAATTGTGTTATCAATAATCGCTACGCCGTATCCGCCATCAATGTCGATACCATCATCACCAGCTTCGTCTACGGTGTTAGCTGTAATCGCAACACCGAACCCGCCATTTACTTCGATACCATCATCAACGACATACGCAACGTTGTTTCCTGTGATGGATACGAAGCTTGATGAAACGCTAATACCGTTATCACCTGCAAAACGAATAAAGTTGTCTTCAATAGTTGAGAAACGGCTATCATCAAGTTCGATTGCATTATCTGCAACAAACGCTACGCCATTTTTATAGATGTAAGCATCACCGCTACCGTCAACATCAATACCGTCACCGCCGGCGAAGAATACAATATTTTCCTCAACATCAACACTATAGCTATCTTCAACATGAATACCGTCATTGCCAACGAAACCGATAATGTTATTTTCGATCTCTGCATGACGGCTGTCATCGACATCAATACCGTTCTCAGAAGCGCCGAATACAATATTATGCTTCACATCAACATAGCTGCTGTCATCAACAAGAATACCTGTTTCAACATCATAGATTTCGTTATATTCAACATCTGCACTAGCGCTGTCGTTAACCTGGATACCAACATCAACACCTTCAACATAGTTTGTATCGTCATATCCACCTATACGTGCGTCATAGCTATCTTCAACATATATACCAACTGTTGTCGGGGCTCTTCTGCCGTATACTTGGCGGCCTTCAATCGAGTTATCTTCGATGTTCAATGAAGATACGTTATCGGCATAGATACCGTAAATACCGTCAGTGATATCGTTGTTATCAATTTCAACGCCGATGCTATCTTCCACATAAATACCTGTATCAAAATCATCGATAGTGTTTGCACCACCCTTGCCGTTATTACCGATCTCTATATTCGCGCTCTTTTCAACACGAATACCGTAATCGCCGTAATCACTTCCTTTGGATGTTCTTGCATCGATATCATTACCGAAGATATCAGTGCCAGCACTATACGTTACATACACACCGGTTGAAGCTTCGAATATCTCATTACGCAAGATTTCAGCATTGTTAGAGAGGCCTTTAACACGGATACCAGTATCAGTATCGTAAATGTAGTTACCAATAACATCCGCACCATAACTGCCTTTAGCAATCTGGATCGCTGTGCCTGTTTCTGTCACATTATTATATGTCACATCAACGCCCCGAGCGCTTGATACAGAAATACCTGTGTCAAAATCTTCAACATAGTTTGTATCGCCGTAACCACCAATAACTGCACCATTGCTGTCTTCAACGTAAATACCTGTTACGCCTTTACCGCGTCTGCCGTCACGCCCATCAATCTCGTTATCTGTGATTGTTAGTGAAGAAACATTATCAGCATAAATACCGTAATTCACATCTGTAATGTCGTTGTTATCAATATCAACGCCGTATGATCTTCCGCCAACGTGAATGCCCGTATCAGTTCTTGTAATGAAGTTATCTTCAATTGTCAGATCATCACTGCCATAGAAACGAACGCCGTAATCACCACCTGCAATCAAGTTATCTGTAATCTCAGCATGATCTGCGCCTTTGTATCCCAATACGCCATTATCTGTATTGCCATAAATACGGTTGTTCTGGATTTTTGCATAGTCACCGCCTGCAATTTCAACACCGCTGTCGCCACCTGTAAATGTGAAACCGTCAACAGTAACGTAGTCACCGGAAATCAAAACACCAGGAGAGTTTGGATCAACAACAGTTTCTGCGCCGCGCTTGCTTGTACCGGAGATACCGTAATTCGCGCCTTTAAGAAGGAAATTGTCTTCGTATACTGCAAGAGACTCGTTAAACAGACCTTCTGAAACAGTAATTGTGTTCAGACCAGACCCTGTGTTCTCAACCGCATCAATTGCATCTTGAATATTACCACCGTCATTCTGGTATAGGTTAATTGTGCCCGTGCCCGAAGTCAGAACAGTATCCGTTCCGGCATTAATAAAGATACCTGTCTGGGACAAATCAATATCACCGCCATTTGCATTTACTGTACCTGTTGTTGTTGAGATATCACCATCAACGTCAACATCAACATCGCCGCCGGATGTACTTAGCGCGCCAGCGATTTCAAGATCAACTGTATCCACCAAACGGAAGCCATTGGCATCATCATACCAGCCCGCTGTACCTGTGGCAAAATCACCAATGGATGCAATCATGTTCGCTGTGCCGTCAAAATGAGCAAACTTCTGTACTGTACCTGTAAGGGCATCAGCTGTGATCTTACTGCCTGATGATTGTGTGACCTGACCACCTGTAAAGTCGACTGTGCTACCGGTTACTGTGCTATTGCCTTGAAGCTGAATGTCAGAACCGTTAGATGCGAAGTTCACATCGCCATCTGTCGCATTAACATCACCGCTATTTGTTACAATCACATTACCTTTGTTGTTGGATAGTGTAATCGCGCCGCCTTCTGATGTTACTGAGCCAGATACGCTTGTGCTTTCAGACCAGCCCGCACCATTGCTATATACATCAATGTCACCGCCTGTGGAACTTAGCGCGCCTGTAATAGCAACACCTGTGTTATCAACCAATGTAAAGCCGCCTGTGCTCCAGCCCGCTGTACCTGTGGCAAAATCACCAATCTCTGCGATGTCGTTATTTGTTCCCGCAAAGCTTGCTGTTGCTGCAAGTGAGCCTGTCAATTTATCAGCGGTAATTGTGCTGCCAGATTGCTGACTAACTATTGAACCTGTTGTGTTCAATGTGCCTGCAGTTACTGTGCTTGAACCGTTCAATTTGAACTGACGCGCATTCAAAACAAACCTGTTCTAAATGTAAAAGATCTGGAACGTGCATTGCTTCTTATCAATGACTTGCCAGGTATGAAAGCCCGCGCGATCTTGAGCCCGTCTCCAACAACAACCGGCGCTTCCGATCTACTTGTTGTCGTAACCCGTAAGGATATTGACGCCCAGATTGGCATCGACAACTTTGGTACACGATTTTTAGGCCCGGTTCAGATTAACGGCTCTGCGGCTTTGAACTCTTTCTTTGGTAACAACGAAAGAATTACAGCTCAGACAATTTTCGGTGTTTCAACAGGTGAGTTCTCGGAACTCGCGTATTTCTCTTTGAAATACGACCAGCCGATTTTCAAAAACGGCACACAAGTTAGCTTGTTTAGCAGCTATACAAATACAGAACCTGGGTACACTTTGAATGAATTTGATGTACAGGGCTACTCGCAACAAATCTATGCGCAGCTTTCACATCCGTTTATCCGTTCACGTTCATTCAACTTGACCGGCCGTACAATGTTTGACTTCAAAGAAGTCACAACTAAAAACAACCTGATTGCAGACCCTACACGTAAAGACCATATTCGTGCTATTCGCCTTGGTGGTAACGTTGAATATCTGGATACAGTTCTTGGCATTGCTTATAATACATTAGACGTAGAAGTCTCCCGTGGTCTGGACATTATAGGCGCTAACTCCAAAAGACAAACAAGTGTCTCAAGACCGGACGCTGAAATCCAGTTCTACAAAATCGAAGCGACAGCACAAAGATTACAGCGTTTGACCAATCAACTAAACCTTCTTGTAGCAGCCACAGGCCAGATGACAAACCGTCCGGTACTCAGCTCTGAAGAATTCAGCATTGGTGGCATTAACTACGGCCGCGGATTTGACTCTGCCGAAGCGATCGGGGATGACGGTTTTGCGGGTAAAGTCGAATTACAATGGAACGACCCGTATTTTGTATCTGATGACCTGAACTACCAGCTTTATGGATTCTTTGATGCTGGCCGTGTATTTGACGATGATGCGACTGCGGCTAACCTCGAAGAAGAAACGTTATCATCAACAGGTTTTGGTGTTCGTGCTGATATCTATGAAGATACATCCGCTGGTCTGTTACTGGCATTCCCACTAAACAACACGCCACAAACACAGGATGATAGAGACGCACGTCTTTACTTCAATCTGAGCCATAACTTCTAGATCTTATTTTTTCTACCCTAGAGTCAAACAGAACAATAAAAAAGCAGCCCCCATAGGCTGCTTTTTTGTATTTTAATTCGTATAATTGTACAACAGATATTACTTACCACACCAATATAGCCACATCGCCGCTGTCCATGTAAAACCGACACCGCCAAGACATTCCCCATCCAGCGGATCATAATATTCCTCTAAGCCTTGTTCGAGAATAAGACGGGCGGTATCCTGCCGAATCCGTTCGGCAATATCAACATAACCATAATTTTTAAACCCCAGAGAGATCATGAAATTCATAATCGGCCACACAGGACCTTTCCAATAGCGCTTTGAATCAAATGCTGCATCTTTGGGGTCAAGTGATGGCACCATATAACTGACAATTTCGCTCCACTCGGCAATACGATTCGCCAATATTTCTGCGCGCTCCTTACTAACGATACCCGCAAAAAGCGGCAAAAAAGATGCCGATGTTACCTGCGGTAAAAACTCACCAGTCAAAAGATCGATCGAATGGTAACTTTGTGTTTGTTCATTCCACATACGCTCCATTGCTTTTTCCTGCAATGCGATCCAGCCTTTGACAGTTTCTTGTTTCTCCGCATCATAATCAAATTCTTGCATCAACCACAAAAGATCATGGTTCGAGCGCAACAAAATAGCATTCGTACCAACATCGGCTATGCGGAACGGAATAACATCGTAAAGATCAATCTGGTCGTAATCATACTCGCGGCATATCTTCACCAGCGCAACATAACAATCATACTCATCATCGCTTGGGCGCTGTTCCGGATCCACAAGATCTGTATCACGGCGATGGTAAGGCTTGATCCCTTCAACCGGAACACGGCTTAATGGTTCGTCCCATTCGGCACTGTTATCACGGCCGGTTTCCCATGGATGATATGTTGCAACAAGGCCGGTATGTTTCGGGTCACGTTCTTCATGGAACCAATAGTGAAATTTGAACATGCCTTCAAACAATCCATTGATATACTGCTTGGACAGTTCAACATCTTTATTACCCTCATATAGTTTTTTAACAGCCATCGCGCCGACCGGTGGCTGCGTAATACCTGAAGTTTCAGGTGTTCTATTAGCACGCCATAATTCCGGCCCCGGAAAATATGATTGTGACTCTTTATGAAAGATAATATGCGGAATAAGGCCACGATCCCACTGGCTATTATATAGCGTACGGATTTCCTGCCATGCCCGTTTTTCATCAGCCTGCGCCCAGCCCAATGCTGTAAAACAGGAATCCCAGTTCCACTGAAAAGGGTATAATTTCTTGGAAGGAACCGTATAGGCATCATCACGGCTATTCTCGTGCAAGACACTCCAGGATTGATCATCCATTTGTTTTTTATTGTTTTTTTCCATCACCGCAACCAGATTTTTTTAATCATTATAGGTTTATTCATAGTTCTAGTTATAAAATAAACAAGTACTATTTATAATTATCCTATCACTATGACTGATTATTGACAGGCAATCACGGAATTTTATATACGATCCACATGATACAAAAATCCTTATCTTTATCTTTAGCTTTAGTACTCGGCCTTATCTGCTTTGGCAGCAATGGTGTACGCGCTATGACTATAAAAGAGGCCTATGAAGCCATTCCACATCGGCAAACATCTTACAATCCGCTGCAATCTGTTGCCCCTTATGTAGAGCAAGCTAATCTTGCACGTCTTTTCAGCCTGACAGACGAAGCCATGCGGCTACGTGTATCTATTTTATATGATCTCAACACAGATCAGGATGTTGATTTAAATATGATGAACTCCGTTTACGATTCAATCTTATCGCATATCAAGAACCTGCACGTTACAAAGGATGCCGATGAAGCCATAGACCTGATTTACCGGGCGATTACAGAACAACGTGAATTTCTAACCGAATGGGCAAAATCAGATAAAGCAAAACGCAATGTATATAAGCGTTATAATAACCACCCTGCTGTACAGCGTTCACACCAGAAACTATTGCAGGCATATAATATTCTAATGAAAAGCTATCCAACCGAAACCGCGCACAATAAACAGGCCTTTTTCGATCATTTATGCGCACTTGATTTTCTATAGCTATTATAGCGAAATGCGTATAATTAAATTAAGCGTCACGGCCTGCTCACAAGGATGTACGTCGTTTTTTCAGCCTTAAAAAAATAACTGAACAGGCTTAATTAATATTGATTTACATAATGTTATTATGTTATGATAAGACCATGAAATTAAAGAAGAAACATGTACTTTCCGGCCTATCGGCATTATTTGTCGGCACCGCTATATTTCCGGTGGCGCAATATTCGAATTTGCGCAGTGAAATCAATGAAAACACATTCACAATGTCTGACACCGATTTTGACGATGCGTCGAATACCGGAATATTTGTTTTGACCGGTGATAGTGGACGAATTGACAAAGCCATTGAAATTGGCAAGGAAACCGGTGCGACAGTCTTCATTAGCGGCTGTGCCGAGGAATATAAGCCGCAGCTTGAAAAAATATATAATAACGTCGGCAGCCCCGTCATTCTTGGCTGTAAGGCACAAAACACAATTGAAAATGCATTCGAGGTCAAAGAATGGCTCGAAGAATATCCGCATATCAAAAATTTAGTCATTGTGACATCGGATTACCATCAGGAAAGATCGCTGCAGGCATTACAACGCGAAATCTCCGAAGATTATAATATGAAATTCGTTTCAGTCAGCGATGATGACGCAGATTGGGGACGTTACTTGCGCCTTGAAGTTGGTGAATTCATCAAAACCGCCTATATGAGTATTCCTTTTGTCGGAGATTCCACACAGGATGATCAGCGCGATGTTTATCAACATCGTCAAGGTGATTTCAAAGCTACCGAAACACAACATGCGCAGCTCAAGCGATAATCAATCATATTGAAAATAAAGCCATCATAGACAACAGAGAAGTTACGCGTTAGATGTAACGGTGATAAATATTGATATAAATATCATATACAGCGTTGTAGACAGCAAAGAACATAAAATGACAGATGAAACCATAATCAACCTGCAAGAAACCCTTGCCCATCATGATCGCCAGATTAATGATTTAAGTGATATCATCATCAAGCAAGGCGAAGATATTAACCGTCTGAAAAAACACATTTTAAAACTCGAAGATAAAATCACGCAGATCGAAGACGATTCACCATCCGGCGATGGAAAGACAATGTCAGTATCCGATATCGCAGCGCGCGATAAACCGCCACATTATTAGCATTTATCACAAAGCCACTTATCACAAAGCCACTCTCACTCACCAAACAACATAACGAAATCACGATATGACCATTAATCATTGCAGAACCAAGAGTCGGTCAATTCGTTGCGCATAGTGCCACGAGTATCACGCCAATTTTAGGCAATAAAACCAAAATACACGCATCCAAGCGTGAGAGCTGCCATGATGAGCCATAAAAACACTCCCTGCAATAAGGGTCGTATGCCAACGGTACGAAGCGTCCGTCTTGTCAGATTGGTGCCAATTAAAAACAAACATACTACCAAAACCTGCCGCGCGACATCAGCAACGATACGCCCCGACTTTTCAAGCACCGGAACATAGCTGACAAGTGCCGCCATCAACAAAAACCCCAGAATAAACCAAGGAAACTGCAATTTTTGCTTGGGCTTTACAACGGGAACACCTTGGCCATCAAGTATGATAACATTTGTGTCTTCACCCTGAGTTTTCCCTTGCTCTTGTCCTTGCCCTTGTCCTTGCCCGGCGCCATCATATGCCCCGGCATTTACCCTATCACCTGCATTACTTTGGAATTGATATACAGCCTGCACAGCCAACACAACCGGAACAATCCAGAGCGCCCGCGCCAGCTTAACAGTGGTCGCCGTTTCCAGCGCCTCCGGCCCATACACCAAGCCCGCTCCGACGACAGAGCTTGTATCATGAATGGCAAGCGCACTCCATAAACCGAATTGATGCTGCGATAAATCCAGCATATGACCAAGCCATGGAAATAATAGCAACGCCGCCGCATTGAGTAAAAACACAACCCCAAGTGCCACAGAAATATTGTGGTCTTTGGCATGTATGGCCGGTGCAAGCGCGGCAATAGCACTGCCCCCGCAAATAGCTGTGCCGCCGGCAATAAGCCATGATACATCTTTTTCTGTCCGTAAAATAAAGCCCAATATAAAACCAACTAAAAGCGCAAAAGCAATCGTTGCCGCCGTATAGCCAAGCCCGCTTAGCCCTGCCTGTAACACAACCGATAAATTCATCCCCGCGCCAAGACCTATAATGCTATAGCTTAACATATATTTGGTCACTTTACGGGTCATACCGATATAAGGATTGCCAATCGTCATCGCGACAATTACGCCCAAAACAAGTGCGGCGCTCGCCGATACAAACGGTAAGAAACAAGCCAGCGCGATAAGCACAATTACAAAACTTCTAAGATCCAGCGCTTTCATATTTTACCTGTCCATTCGAGGCGATTAAAAAAATTCTACTCATAACCAGCTGTTATAGTATATATTCTCGCTTTCTCCGTCAGCAGTTACCGCCAATAAAGTGCAAAACTATAGACAGGGACAACAAAAACCAAACAGATGGCATTATTTATGAGCTTTACAATAGGCACCATTGATATACAAGATCCGGTATTCCTTGCACCGATGTCAGGAATAAGTGATTTGCCGTTCAGACGTTTGGTCAAACGCTTTGGCGCAGGACTCGTGTTTTCCGAGATGATCGCAAGCCGCTCGGTTCTACAAGACAACATCAAATCCATGCGCGCCAACACCGATTACAACGAAGAATTCCCAATGGCCGTACAACTCGCTGGATGCGAACCAGATGTGATGGCCGAAGCCGCCAAAATAAACGTCGATCGGGGCGCAGCGATTATTGATATCAACTTTGGCTGTCCTGTGAAAAAGATCGTCAAAAAATATGCGGGCTCTGCGCTCATGCAAGATGAAGAACTGGCCACACAAATCATGGCTGAAACCGTCAAAGCCGTTAACGTGCCGGTTACCGTAAAAATGCGTCTGGGCTGGGATGAACAGAATCTCAATGCACCGCGTCTTGCCAAAATGGCTGAAGATGTTGGCATTCAAATGGTCACCGTACATGGCCGCACCCGCAACCAGATGTATAATGGCAATGCAGATTGGAACGCCGTGCGCGCCGTTAAGGAAGCGGTGAATATTCCTGTCATTATTAACGGCGATATTCTTAGTCCGGAAGATGCCAAAAATGCGATGGATCAATCAGGCGCAGATGGTGTAATGATTGGTCGCGGCTGCTGCGGTAAACCTTGGATGCTCGCGCAAACAATGAAATATCTACGTGATCAAACCCTGCAACCAGCGCCCGATATAACGACTATCACAAATCTGGTACATGAACATTACGATGCCATGATCGAATATTACGGCAACCATCAGGGCGTTGCCATTGCTAGAAAACATCTGGCTTGGTATTGCACATCAATGCACGGTGCCAACGCATTCCGCGCCAAAATCAATAAGGTCAAAGACCCTTCTATCGTTAAAGATATGGTACAGAATTTCTTCAGCGCCCAATCAGAAAGCCAACTTGCACAAACAGGCTAAACTTTATCTAGCTTGTGGATCTAAGCACCGAATCCAGAGGTGATGCCGAACAAATCTTCGGCACAGAATGCACAGTAGATATGACGATGATGAATTCGAGCGTCTTAAAAAAATAAATGATGCAAACACGCTGCTTAAAACAGACAGCATTGGGAACGTTACACAAGAACAATGGAATGAAGCAGCCTATGTCGAGGTGGGCGTAAGACCAATTGATACAGATAAGGCGCCGGATTACGCATTCGGCCATATCGAGTTTAAAGGCCACAAACCAAAATCAGCGACTTACTACATTCAAGGCGGCGAAGAAACATCAAAGACAAAAGATGCTATCTTATCCGCACATAAAGCCATGGTCTCTGGTGATGGTTTTGATTCTCACGGAAGCCAAAGTGGACGCGCCTTTATGAATATCAGCGCAAAAATGGGAACACCGCCTAAATTAGTCTCCGCAATACTTGCAAAAGGCAGATTTAATCTCAAACTATAAACGGGATATACGACACAAACCATAAGGACAACTAACGCAGTGTATTCATTACATTGGCAAATTGTTTTGTGGTCATATATTGCACATCATCGCCGTACCACTGGCGGGCGCCACCCACATCACGCGAACTTACATCAATAGCATCGGTAATCGCAATCACGTTAAATCCTTCCTTCAGTGCATCTTCAATTGTGGCCTTAACACAGGCATAAGATGTGACGCCTGTTACAATTAACGTATCAAAATTTCTGTTCAAATAACCCTTGGCCCGCTTATTTGAAAACACAGAAAGATCCTGTTTGGTAAAACGCTTTTCATTTAACTGGGGCTTCACAACATGAAATTCATTACCACCAGATAATTTTGACGCGGATGAAGACCACACTGCCCATATATTAGGAATATCAGGCCGGCATATTTCCGATACAGTTTTCGCCTTTTCAAAAACATCACCATTCGCCGAGTTCGGGCCAGGCTTATAATATTTGCGCTGAAGATCAACAGCCAAATGACCTACAGAATGCCGTGCGAAGGCGTCTGCCAAAATGCTCTTCGCTTTATTACGTCCTGCCATTATTGATCCTGTTGTAATTTATCTTGCGCATGGCCATCCCGCCGTTCTGGCTTTGTCCATACTCACCCTGAAAACGGACTGGCAATATTGGTTTTGAACTTACTCTATTTACCTTTAAAAATGCAAATATACCGTATCCCAATATTATGGTCTAGCTTTTGGCTGTTCGGGCAGAGGAGAAAACGGCGCGTTATGCCATGTGCTTGGCGGGGAGGCCAACGGATGTAAGCGCGGCTTGAATTTTGTATGATCAAATATAATAAATGGCGTTATCACAGCCTCGACATCATTGATAAGATCATCATCTTCAATCGCCGATTCAAATACAGGCTCATTCCTATCAAATCTACTCAGAGCATTCTGAATAGAAGGGTTATTTAATAAACGATCACTATTAATTGTAATGCGTAATAAGCGCCGAATACCATCCGTTCCTGGTTCTGATTCACGGTTACTCACTCTCGTCAACTTCACGCGTAATTCATCGCGGTAACTCGGATCACCCGTATTATACAGAATATCCAGCTCATCACGCAGTTCAATCTCTATATCCGCCCAATCTCTGGGCACAAGCGAGTTATGAATAAAAGCGATACCGCCATTCTTCTGCCCAGCAAGAAAAGCTTCGGTAAGCGTATCGCGACTATTAAACTCTCGTAATGTAGGGCGCGAAAACTCACTAGACGGCCATGACACATTAATGAACGCAAATGATAGGCTCGGGGTATCGATATATTCGTCATATTCACCACGGCCAGTGAAAGGCTGTTCCCATGTATAAAAATACTCGCGCGCGGCATCAGGTATAATTTTTTTACCGCCTTTTTGCGTGCCATTTACTGCGATTTTAATAGGAGAGTCTGGATCGTTCAAAAACTCCGGATCAATATAACTCATCAACCAGCGTGTAATTGCGCAAACTTCATTACGCCCGCCCGCCATAAACCCGATTGTTCTACTCATATCAGCCACCTTTATCTTCTTACTAAATTTACAGGAATCCTTTTAGGATAAGGGTTCCCCTGTGGTTTTTAGAAAAGTCGTCATTATGGCGGCTTGTCGTATTGCGCTAGTGACAATGGTTTAACATAACTAAAATATCGCTGTCAAATTTCACACTGCATTGATCAATACGCACAAAACCAGCGAATAAATCGCAATAAATTATTCTATAAAAATGTAGCTAGAAAGAATAGCGGATAGAGCTTATAGCTTCTGTTTTGTCATTGCCATCTACATAGGTGTAATTCACGCCCAGATTTACCGACATACCCCGCACAAGATCATAACGTGCGCCCAGCGAAGCCGAACGCAGATCTTTTTTATCATACGCGCCCACTGCACCCTGACCTGATAAAGTCACGCGGCGATCCTTATATGTCATCCCCACAGAAGCAAATGGGTGATCATTTTTATCACCGCCACGATCAACATCGACAACTTCGTAACCTGCTTCACTAT
>JAUILO010000185.1 GCA_030432775.1 Alphaproteobacteria bacterium | reverse complement strand
GGTATTTCGAGCGCTGTTTTGCCGAACAGGATCAGGGTAGTCGCGAGGTTTTTATTATAGCCATTGATGGCAATGATGCCGGATATGGACAGCTGGACTGGAATCCGCGCTATTCTTTATTTAAGAAGCTGGGCGTGCCGGAAATTCAAGACCTCAACGTACTTCTGGAATATCGCAGGCGCAGCATCGCCAGCGCGCTGATAGCTCATTGCGAAGAGATGGCCACGGCCAAGGGCTGTGAAATGATGGGGATTAGTGTTGGGCTGACATCTGCCTATGGCGCTGCGCAGCGTTTATATGTGAAGCTTGGTTATGTGCCTGATGGTTATGGCGTTACCTATGACCGCGCAGCGGTCACACATGGGCAATTAAAACCTGTCGATGATGATTTGTGTTTGATGATGTTAAAAGATCTTGTTTAGGCGATTGCGCGTTTATTTTGGGCGTCTATTTTGCGCCCAGTGTTTTATCATCCGGCGTGATGGCCGAAACTTCATCATCGGTATCGCCTGTTTCGGCAAAACGCATCAGAAGAAGCGAAGCCAGTGACAAGACGACAAAGCCTGTTGTCATTGGAACAAGGCTACCATTATACATCTGTCCGATACTGGCGCCTACACTTGCTGCGACAACCAAAGATACACAGCCAATCACTGCTGATGCAATACCGGCAAGATGCCCCATAGGAATCATGGCTAATGTATTCATATTGCCAAAGAGCATGCCCATGCAAAATGCGCTGGCCATGATATAGGCGACGAAGACAAAGAGGGGGACATTGCCACTTACGCAGATTTCAAAAACAGAGAACGCCATGGCCAGTGCCGCCATAGCGATTAATGAAGCCGTAACAAGGTAACGCATACCGAATTTACGCACCAGCTTCGCATTTACAAAAAACGCCGCACCAATGGCAAGGGCGATCATACCGAAATAGATAGCAAACATATCTCCAACGCCGTAGTGAACCTGAAAGATTTGCTGTGATGAGTTCAGGTAACCAAGAAATGCACCAAAGATAAAACCGGATGAAATTGTGTAACACATTGTCATGCGGTTAGAGCATACGGTTTTCATGCCACTGAATATAGATGGTAAGGTAAACGGGCGGCGGTCTTCGGGGTGTAGGGTTTCTTGCAAGCGTATAGCCAGCCAGACAAAGTTGATAACGGCAATAACAATGAAGAATAAAAATATCGTATGCCAGTTTGAAAAATTAATAATTAATTGGCCGATCGATGGGGCGATCGCAGGGACAAGAATAAAGATGCCCATTATATATGACATCACGCGCGCCATATCGCGGCCTTCATAGCGGTCGCGCACCATTGCAATTGTTACAACTCGGGGCGCAGATGCGCCAAATCCTTGTAGGAAACGCCCTGCGAGCATGAGTTCATAGCTGGTGGCGAAATAGGATAGAATGCTGCCCGCTATAAACAAGGCTAGCCCGGCATAGACGGCTTTTTTTCGTCCTATACTATCTGATAGGGGGCCTGCGAATAATTGACCGATGGCAAGTCCCGCAAATAAAAAGGATATAACAAATTGCTGTGAATTGGGGCGGGTAACATCAAAGCTTTCGCCAATATCGGATAGGCCGGGCAGCATTGTATCAATTGATAATGCGACCAGTGACATACAAAGTGCAAGTAGCGAGACAAACTCAAAAAAACTGATATGCGGACGGGTGGTTGGATTGCTCATAATGATTACTTGGGCTCTGCTTTTGTGTGATAAGGGTATACGGGACGGAATGAGTAAATAATTTAGTCCTGCATAGGATATATAGACTGAATTTGCGCAAATTCCACCCTCAACTTATGATTATTTTATTTATACCTGTCATTTTTGGGGGCAATAAGCGGATTTTATCCCTTTTACTGTTGGATTCATGTTTGCGGCTCTATAGAATAAGCGCATTCAGGTTCATAAAACAGGAGGCAGGAATGTCGAAAAGTCAGGCTGATCAGTGGGTTTACAGTTTTGGTGGCGCATTGACCGAAGGTCGTGCGGATATGAAGGAACTTTTGGGTGGTAAAGGTGCAAACTTGGCGGAAATGTCGTCAATCGGTTTGCCGGTTCCTCCGGGGTTTACGATTACAACCGAGGTCTGTACCTATTTTTATGGCCATGGCAGAGAATATCCTGTTGAACTAAACGCGCAGGTCGATAAGGCTTTGAACGGTGTTGAAACACATATTGGCGCAAAATTCGGCGATATAGATAACCCGCTGTTGTTATCTGTGCGTTCGGGTGCTCGTGTGTCAATGCCGGGTATGATGGATACGGTTTTGAACCTTGGATTGAATGATGAAACGGTTGAAGGTCTTGCGAAAAGATCCGGTGATGATCGTTTTGCATGGGATAGTTACCGCCGCTTCATTCAAATGTATGGTAATGTTGTACTCGGTGTGGAACACCACGATTTCGAAGATATTCTGGAAGAAAAAAAGCGTGATGAAGATGTTACGCTTGATACTGAGCTTGATGCTGATGCGCTTCGCTTTATCGTTCAGGATTACAAAGAACTGGTCGAGCGCGAGCTTGGCAAACCGTTCCCGATGGATGTTCATGAACAGCTTTGGGGCGCAATTGGCGCGGTATTTAAATCATGGGAAATTCCGCGCGCTATTGCGTATAGGGAAATTCACGATATTCCGGATAGCTGGGGTACGGCTGTGAATGTGCAATCTATGGTGTTCGGCAATATGGGTGAAGATTGTGCGACCGGTGTTGCCTTTACGCGCGATCCATCAACCGGTGAGAATTACTTTTACGGTGAATACCTGATAAACGCCCAAGGTGAAGATGTTGTAGCCGGTATTCGTACGCCGCAATCCCTAACCAAGTTTGGACGGGAAAAAGAGGGAAGTCATCTTCCGTCTATGGAAGAAACCATGCCGTCTATTTTCAAACAGCTTGAAGATGTTCGTCATAAGCTGGAAACGCATTACCGAGATATGCAGGATATCGAATTTACGGTGCAGCAGGGTAAGCTTTATATGCTGCAAACCCGTACGGGTAAACGCACAACGGCTGCGGCATTTAAAATTGCGGTTGATATGGTTAAGGAAGGGTTCATTACTGAACAGGACGCTGTGATGTCTATGGAGCCAAGAGCGCTGGATCAGCTTTTGCACCCGACGCTTGACCCGATGGCGCATAAACATGTTCTGACCAAAGGTCTTCCGGCTTCTCCTGGCGCGGTCAGTGGCGAGATTGTCTTTAATGCCGAAGATGCACAAATGAGGGCCGAAAAAGGCGTGAAAGTTATCCTGTGTCGTAAGGAAACAAGCCCTGAAGATATTCAAGGCATGCACGCTGCGGCAGGTATTTTGACATCGCGCGGCGGTATGACCAGTCATGCAGCAGTTGTTGCGCGAGGCATGGGGCGCGCATGTGTTGCGGGTGCGGGTGAGTTGAATATTCACTATGATGTGAAAGAACTTCATGTGCATGACAACATCATAAAAGAAGGAGATCTTTTAACTATTGATGGAGGCACCGGCGAAGTTATGATGGGTGTTGTCCCAACGATTGAGCCGGAGTTAACCGGTGATTTTGCACAGCTTATGCAATGGGCGGATAGTCATCGCCGTATGGGCGTTCGTGCAAATGCCGAAACACCGGAAGATGCTATGACGGCTAAAAAATATGGCGCGGAAGGTATTGGTCTTTGTCGTACAGAGCATATGTTCTTTGAACAAACACGTATTCAACACGTGCGAGAGATGATCTTTGCCAAAGGCGAAAAGCAACGCCGCGAGGCATTGGCCAAACTGTTGCCGGAGCAACGTAAGGACTTTACCGAATTATTTAAAATTATGCAGGGAACGCCTGTAACAATTCGTTTGCTTGATCCGCCATTACACGAATTTTTACCACATGGCGAAGATGATATTGCCAATTTCGCGGAAAAAGCCGGAATTGACGTTGCAACAGTCTTGCATCGTTTTGAAGATTTGCAGGAAACAAATCCGATGCTGGGGCACCGTGGT
>JAUILO010000184.1 GCA_030432775.1 Alphaproteobacteria bacterium | reverse complement strand
GTGTGGATCAATACCTTAAAAGCTATCATGACGGTGGTGTTTCTCAACAACTATGGGGTAGTCGCGAGATGGAGGCTCGAAGAAAGGATGGTTCTATATTTCCGATTGAACTTTCGATTTCCAAAGTGTTGCAGGACGGGGCTGGTGTGTATTTTAGCGGTATCGTACGGGATATTTCAGAACGCAAAAAATCTGAAGAAGAAATCTTGCGCTCTAATCAGGAGTTAGAGCGTTTTGCCTATATTGCTTCGCATGATTTGAAAGAACCTTTGCGTATGCTGTCTAATTTTACCGGTCTTTTGCAACATGAATATGGCAAGGATATGGATGAAACAGCAGTGCAATACATGAACTTCATCATGGATGCATCTAAACGTATGCAGGTATTGGTGAGTGACTTGCTCGAATATTCACGCATAGGAACTGCGGATATGCGTTTGCAAGAATTCGAGGGGCAAATGCAGCTAAATCTCGTGCTTGAGAATTTCCAGAGTACGATAAAGGATCTTGATGCAGAAATTACGTATGATCCTCTACCCCTTATATATGCTAATCCTGTGCAGTTTAGTCGTCTGCTACAGAACCTGATTGGAAACGCGATGAAATACCAGCGCGAAGGGGTTAATCCTATCATTCATATTGGTGTAAAAGAAGAGGAGGATAATTGGCTTATTGCAATCAAAGATAATGGAATAGGTATTAAAGAGGAATATTTAGAACAAATTTTCGTGATCTTTAAGAGATTACATAACAAAAACGAGTATACTGGTACGGGTATTGGGCTTGCTGTATGCAAGAAGATAGTTAATAATTTTGGCGGTGATATTTGGGCAGAGTCTGAAATTGATAAGGGTACGACTTTTTATTTTACTATTCCGAAGAAGAAGTGATGGAGGAGATAATGGCTGAAAATTGGATAGATCGAGACGATTGTGATCCGATACATATTTTATTGGTTGAGGATAACGCAGGTGATGTGTTCTTGACAAAAAAAGCCTTTGAAGCCGGCCGTATAGATCATAAGATTCAAGTCGCTCCTGATGGTGAAAGCGCCTTATCTATTATTCGGATGCAGGAAGATTATACATCGAATGACGTGCCGGATCTTATTCTGCTGGATATGAATTTACCCCGTAAAAACGGCAAGCAAATATTAGCAGAGATCAAAAATGATGCTGAAATTAAACATATACCTGTTTTGATGTTGACCAGTTCCAGTGCAAAAAACGATATCTGCGAAAGTTATGATTTACACGTTAACGGCTATATTGTGAAGCCAAGCGAGTTGAGTGAATTTCATCGCGTTGTGACTGCGGTTGAAAACTTTTGGTTTGATATCAACACTTTACCGCGCCGCCATTGATGGATGGTAAACAATATGTAAAATTTTAACTGTTTTTTAAGTTTATCGGCATAAAATACCCTCATACGTTTATATGCGCCCACAGGGCGATTTTTTAAAGTGATGAGAGGTGTCGTTGGTTTACGCAGACGCAGCAGAAATAAGAAGACAAGAGCGTTTATCAGAGCGCCTTATTGATATTTCCGAAGATGATATGCATATGGCGGCTATTGTGCCAAAGGCGTAGCTAATATTCTCGAAGGCATAGGCGTGAGCTGTACTCGCGGTAATGCTCATAATTGGCAAGATACACTTCCGAAAAATGGCTGGGAATTAATACATGTTCGTCCGGAAGATGCACCGGTCGGATCTGTGATTGTTTATGACCGAAGCCCTGGTTCAACAGGCGCTGGCGGCGGTAAAGAATTTGGTCATGTTGAAATTGTTGCCGAAAAAGATGGCGAGCGCCGTTATGTTTCTGATAAAGCCCGCGAGAATTGGGGTGGTACAGTGCCGCAAAATCTAGTTGGTGTGTATGTTCATCCAAAATTAATGGGCGAGGGTGCCGATCTGGATGCTATTCAGAGCGAGCTCAACCGTAACCGTGATGACGCGCTGAGCCTTGATGCAAGATTAGGTGTATCGGATTCAGGTATGTCTGATATTTTTAACTTTGCGCAGCAAGATCTTGATGTTGCGGGTATGCTGAGAATGTTGGTTCAGGTTATTGAAGGTATGTTCGGTACGAATACATTTGCCGCAGCACAGCCGGAGCCAGGCGCAACGCCTGCGGTGGATATACAAATAGATCCGGTTGTTACGCCGAATGATCCATTGGTTCGCACAACGCTTGTCTAGTTTTTTGTGCGATTCTGACGCCTTTGAAATCTTCTGAACTGTGGTGATCATAGATTTTCAATGCATGATGGCTACGTATTTATGCTGCGGTATTTTGCGGGCATCTTAGCTTGGGCCGAATTTTTCCGGGTATAATTCTTTCATTAAATCAGGACGTGTTTGCGCAATGTGTTCACGCGCCGCATTTGCCTGTGTGCGGTTCTTTGTGAATAGGCTATCGTTTTCAACCGCACACGCCAATGCACCGTTAAAGCTGTATAGACGGTCTATAATGTGGATGAGAGCAATATTGGGTGCAGCGATAGGGCGAATGCTTTTAATATAATCTATGGCGTAATCTACTGCGTTTTGCATGATTTGTTTTGTTTGGTTTTCCGCCTCGGCCTTTGTGTAGCTGGCTATATCCAGTGCATCAATATTGTCCTGCGCGGTTTGTTTTGCGATCCAGCCAAGGGCAAGGGCAACACTACGGGATTTTCCGGCGTGACAATGCACGATGGTTTCGTCGTCTTTATGACGATCAAGAAACGCGAAGGCGTCTAATACAACGTGTTCGGAAGGGCCGTTTGCTGCGCTTTCATCTTCAACATCCCAAAAGCTCATGACCTGTTGTTCAATGGATGGATCAATCGTGGATAAACGCGGCGCACGGCCATGTTCAGCGGTTGCGCCTGGGTGTTCTATGGATAAAACGGCGTCATATTCATTTTTATCAATGAGGCTTGTCAGTTCGTCTGCGCGGCAAATTGTAATCATATCTCTGGCCTTATTTCGGGCTCGGTTTACCGGATGACGGCGGGGGTGGATTTCTGTCTTGTTCGTGGGCGCCCTCATCCTGTTTTGTCGAAGGTGGTTTTTTTAAATGTTCGGGCACGCCGCCCTCGGGGTATAACATGCCGAGAACATCGTCATATGGAAGTACCTGTAGCAACGGATGAAATAGAGCCACAGCAGTAAATGATGTTTTTTCGATAGCGTGTCGCAGGCTCGTTATGAACGGATCGTTGGCGCGGAATTTTTTATCCAGAAATGCAGTTTTCGATAGTTCGCCGCTAAAATCATATTGCGTATCGATCATTGATAAAACCGTATTATTCGGCGATGCGATAGAACGAATGGCTTTGATATGCGCAATAGATTGTTCGATAGCTTCTTCTTGCGATACGCCGTTTTGCGCCATTTCTTTGGCGATCCAGCCAAGGGCAAGGGCGGCGCTTCGTGATATGCCGGCTTTACAATGGATAATGACATTGTCGCCGCGATGCGCGTCCAGAAATTCCATGGCTTCGGCGACAAGCTCTTTGGTCGGGCCGCCGCGCTGATATTCATCACTATCATAAAAGCTGAGTATTTTTTGATCCGGTTTTGATAAACGTGGCGCACGGCCAGATCCATCCCGCGCACCGGGATGTTCGATTGATAAAACGGCATCATATTCGCCGCTGGCCAGAATTTCTTCTAGCTCATCTACGCCACATATTGTAATCATTCTTCTTTAATATACGAAAGAAACGGAAAAGTCATGTTTGTTAGCGCCTATTTGACCATTGATGACTCGCCAACCCGCAAAACAACGGATTTGGTACGTTTTTTAGTGGATCATAATATTCAAGCTCTTTTTTTTGCACGTGGTGATTTTCTGGAACTAGATCCGCAGCCAGTGATAGATGCGATTAAACAGGGTATGGTGATTGGTAATCATAATTACTCGCATACCCGCGCCAGCCAGATGAGCTATGCGCAATGCGTTGATGAGATCGAACGGACGCAGGCCTTGATTGATGTGGCCTATGAAGAGGCAGG
>JAUILO010000183.1 GCA_030432775.1 Alphaproteobacteria bacterium | reverse complement strand
GGCAATTGAATGGTCGCCAACAACTATATTCCGTTTCCAGATTGCAATTCCGCGCGGGGCAAGCCCGCAGCTTGTCGAAGGACTTAAAACGACGACCTATAGTTTCCGTCGTTTAACTGCGAAGGAAAAACGTGATATTAAGCCGTATAGATTACGGGTTGTCACCGCGCTTGAAGGGGACACAGTGGTATCGTTGGCGGCGCGTATGCCGGTTGATGATTTTTCTCTGGATCGCTTCCGTGTACTTAATGGTTTGGGCAAGAACGATCCGGTTATTGCTGGGCAGCAATATAAGATCATCTCGGCAAACTAGATTCTCAGATCAATTACCGGATCAATTGGATGCTTCTGTAGCTGTAAGCGGGCAGGTTAAAACTGCGCCAATTTTGGGTGTTGTGATGCTTGTGGTCATCATAACAGCAATATTGTGAGGTAAACAAAGAGGAGGGATATGACTGGCGCTTTAATGGTTTGGAGACAAAAAGAAGCGCAGCCATATCCTCTCAAAGAACCAAAGAATGGGGAGGTCTTTGGTTATTATGTTTGTATTTCATATGTTCTATGCGTCGGTTAAAACGTCTTGAATATTGTTGATTTTGCTTTCAAGAGATATTTTCAGCTTATCCATGGCGCGTGTTTCAATTTGGCGGACACGCTCTTTACTTACACCAAGCTGTTTGCCCAGTTCTTCGAGTGTCACAGTGTCGTACCCCAAATGCCTGTCACGGATAATTTTCTGCTCGCGATCATTCAGCGAAGTCAGAGCGCTTTCCAGCCACTTAGAGCGTGTAGAAGCGTCTTTTGTGCCAATAACCACTTCCTCTGGATCAGGGCCGTCATCAGCCAGCATGGATTGCCAGTCAGTTGCGCCATCTTCACCAATTGGCGTGTTCAACGATGGATCTGTACCGGATAAACGGCCCTCCATAGCTTCGACATCTTTGACTTTTACTTTCAGCTCTTTGGCGATTTGTGCGCGGCCTTTCTCGTTCAAGCCTTCTTCTTCCTGAGATTGCTCGATTTTGGCGCGCAATCTGCGCAGGTTAAAGAATAATGATTTCTGCGCAGAGGTTGTGCCGGTTCTTACGATGGACCAGTTTCTTAGAATGTAATCCTGAATAGAAGCACGGATCCACCATGTCGCATATGTTGAAAAGCGAATATCAAGGCTCGGGTCAAAACGGTTTGCTGCCTGCATCATGCCGATATTGCCTTCCTGTATAAGGTCACCCATAGGCAGACCATAGTTTTTAAACTTGGAGGCCATGGAAACAACAAGACGTGTGTATGATTGCACTAGTTCATGTAAAGCGTCCTCGTCCTGATCATCTTTCCAGCGACGGGCAAGCTCAAGCTCATGGTCCTTTTTCAATAAAGGCTCATTCATCGCGCTCCGGATATAATCAAGGTTTGCTTTTTGTGTGTCTGTATCATCAATATGTGCCATTACTCACTACCTTTATTTTTCGTTTTCGTTCCCATAAAGGGCGTATAAAAAAACCTTCATATATGTATTCGCTGACCTGCGGAAAAAGTTACTTGTTTTATTATTTTGTACGCAGTTGCGGCATGGCTGGATCACAATAATAAATTTTATTTTACTAATATACGAAAACAGCCAATACAGCGCTTTACAGCGATGTCTTATTATTTGTGAAGGGGGAATGTGGCAATTTTATGCCTCAAATAATTCCGTGACTTCACCGTCGGGGTTAAATCCGGCGGCAATTAGCTGTCCATCATAGCCGCAGCCGCCATCAATAGTGGCAGTAACGCAGTTAATGTGGACACCTTTATGGTGAGGGTCAAATCCTCTAACAACACGCTGAAAGGGCGAATAAGCCTCTGTGATATTGTTAAAGGGGAATGAAGGCCACCACAAAGCTTCACCTTGGCTTTGTAGTGGCGAGCGGGGGTCAATTCCTGCATGTACGAATAATAACGGGTGTTGTGATTGGTTTTGTGTGAAGGCAGCACGGCGCAGTTGCATGTGAAATGCCATATGTCCGGGCTGGTGCCGCACAGCGTCCTGAATTTTGCTGATCCAGCGTGCCAGCGCGACAACGCTTTCTTTGGCGTAATCAATTCCGTCATGCGGTGAAAAGCCATAGTTTTCCAGTGTTTCGCGCATTCCGTTGCCAAGCATCCAGATTAAAAGCTCAACAGGGTTCGGGGAGAAATGCAGTTCAAGAAGCTTGTACCACATTTGCTCTTGCTGTCCGCGCAGGTAAGAAAAATCCTGAGGCATCATGCCTGGCATCGCAAGAACCATACGGCGGAAAGTGAGAATTTCATCGATTGTCGAGATAGCGCCACTGCCTTGTCCTGTGTAATTGCCAAGATAGACAATGCGGTCGCCCGGACGAATATGTCCGATAAGCTGATCATGCAAGTGCATCAATTTGTCTGCCTGGCTGTGTATAGCAGAAATGGCCCACACTTTACTCGGGGAGCCAAGAGACGCAAAAGGACTGATAGATGGTGCCGGGCTTTGAGGCATGTGTGTTTTGTACGCTTGAAAAGAGAAAGTTGAAAAGAGCGACGTGGTGAGAAGAAGCTGGCGAATGAATTACCAGAATCTATTTTAGTATACAATAAAATCAGTCAATTACAAATACTATCCACAGAATACGAATCGATTAAATGCTAAAGCTGCTCTGTGTGAGTCATAGTGCGGGATTCGCATGTGGGTTTGGGGCTGGGCGGTGCGCGTTTGTTTGGTTTGTTAATTGCCAGGTATCAATAAAGCTTCAAAAAAATCTGGCTGTGCATTTATGCACGGTAGCTCTTGCGGGTAAGGACAGTGGGTAAAGTAAGACAATAAAGTGAGACAGTAAGGGTAGGCAGTAAGAATAGCCAGTAAGAAGAGGCGGTGATGCTTGAAATAACAAGCGGATAAAGAAAAAGCCCCGCTCAAATGAACAGGGCTTTTAAATTCTTTTTTTTTGTACGATGCTTGTCTATTAAGCAGCAGCAGCTTCGTCAGTTGCTTTTTCGCTTATTGCAGTGGCTGCAGCTTTGTTAAGCATGGTTTCAAGCTCTTCTACAGCTTCACCTTCAGAGATGCTTTCAATCGCCGCATATTCTCTAGCCAAACGCTCAAGAGCTGATTGGTAGATTTGACGCTCGCTGTATGATTGCTCAAGGTCGTCATTGCTGCGTTTCAGGTCGCGCAATACTTCTGCAATAGATACAGGGTCGCCTGAGTTGATTTTTGTTTCGTATTCCTGGGCGCGGCGGCTCCACATCAAACGGCGGATTTTAGCTTTGCCTTTAAGTGTTTTCATTGCGTCTTTCAGACGATCTTCCGAGCTTAGCTTGCGAAGACCTGCGTTTTTAGCTTTCATAACAGGCACTTTTAAGCGCATGCGGTCTTTTTCAAACGAGATGTTGTATAAAATAACTTCACAGCCACCAATCGTTTGTTTTTCGATGCCGTCAATCTGACCAACGCCGTGAGCTGGGTATACAACATAGTCGCCTTCTTGAAAATTCGCTGCTTCATTCTGCATATTACTTACACCTTATTTGTTATTGGTTGAACTTATAATTCCCTGACACTTTTTGTTCGTGTGTCCCGTGCGCCGGCAAAAATCCTTGCGCGTATTTTCAGTTTATGAGCTGAAAATAACCGTGTATTCAAGACAATAGATATGAATTTATTTAAGTTTAGGTAGGAGCCCTTGGCTCTCTAGATCTAACTACACGCTAACCTCTATTGCTTAACTGAGATGCATCATACTTAAAAATTAGTAAAAATGCAACTTTTATTTTTACACAAAGTTGGTTTATTGTTTTATATCAGTGGGTTAACGTGTGTTTTTTACTAATCACCTTCGCCGGGCTCAGGGCTGAAATAATCCGGATATTTATCCTTTTTATCCTTAAATTCTTCGGCTTCCGGTAATGCATCCAGCTGACGTGTCAGGTTAGGCCATTTTTCCGAATATTCACGGTTGAGCTCAAGAAATTTTTCGGCGCGCGGGTCAATATCGGGCACAATAGCGTCAAT
>JAUILO010000182.1 GCA_030432775.1 Alphaproteobacteria bacterium | reverse complement strand
ACCCTGAATGCATAGAGCGCCTTGCCACTTTGCAAGAGTTATTCCAGACAAAAGAATTCGAAGACATCATACAAATCGAAGCGATACAAGCCGAGACAAAATGGCTCAAACGCGTTCACCCTATTGAATATATCCATGACTTACAAGACCGCACCCCTGATACCGGACTAATTAATCTGGACGGTGATACGGTTATGTGTCCGGATAGCTATGATGCAGCATTACAGGCCGCTGGCGCAGCATGTCAGGCGGTGAACGATGTGATGAGCGGTAAAACAGACAAAGCTTTTTGTGCGGTGCGCCCGCCCGGCCACCATGCAGAGCCAGCACAAACTATGGGATTTTGCATGTTCAACAATATCGCAATCGCCGCCCTGCACGCACAAGCCGAATACGCAGCCCGCCGCGTCGCCATTATTGATTTCGATGTTCACCACGGCAACGGGAGCGATACAGTTGCCCGCCAGCATGATGGTATATTCTATGCCTCGACCCATCAATGGCCACTATTCCCCGGAACTGGCAGCATGGATAGCAATATAGAAGGCAGAACCCTGAATGTCACATTGGATGCAGGCACAGCAAGCATGCCATTCCGCCGTGCCTATACAGATAGAATAATTCCGGCACTAAATGAATTTGCACCGGATCTTGTGATGATCTCCGCCGGTTTTGACGCCCATAAAGACGACCCGATTGGCGGGTTAAATCTTGATGAAGATGATTTTATCTGGATCACAGACAAGTTGATGAAGGTAGCCGCCACACATTGCCAAGGGAAAATTGTTTCCGTGCTTGAGGGCGGCTATAACCTTAACGCGCTAAGTCGCTGTGTATCCGCCCATGTAAAAACATTGGCAGGCAAGCCACTATAACAACTAATCACCAAAGAAACAGACTAGTGCTGTGTTTCGTGACGGTAGCGTGGACGTGCGTTAAATGTCTTATTTACATGCTCGCGATGCAGCTCTTCCTTGCGATGAACAAAGCGCCATGCTGTGTAAGTGACATCTTTTAATAGCTCTTCTTTTGAATCTGTATGGCTAATTCTCATAACATTTATCCCTTGCTGTCAAACCTCGTGTATCGTTTACTCAGTAACGACTTATACCTCATTATACCACCAATATAGACATTCCAGATTTGCAAAGATAACAACTATGCCAAGCAATAATTACATAGCAGCACATGCACAAAACGTAACAAAATATGCAAAATATGGAAAAACAATGAAAAACAAGCAGTATTGCGCGAAATACACACAGATCATATCCTTGCAAAGCCTTTAAGAGTCTTGAGAGAATCGCAGAACTGTCATACACTCCATGCTTGATAAAAGACGAAAGACACTAAGAATGACAGCGAAAACAGCCACAATAAGCGAAATGAATTTCGAAGACGCACTAAGCGAGCTGGAAACCATTGTGAAATCAATGGAATCCGGTGAATCAAAACTCGAAGATTCAATCAAGTCTTACGAACGCGGTATCGAGCTGCGAAAGCATTGCGAATCTAAGCTACGCGAGGCTCAGGAAAAAATTGAAAAAATCACAATGACAGAAAATGGCTCACTAGCGACAGAGCCATTTGCAGAAGAGGAGTAAGTCTATGCCATCACCTAGAGAGGCAAGCCCCCTATTACAACAAAAGCTTAAAGAAAACAGCGCTGCTGTGAATAAGACTATTACACGCCTCTTGCCTGATACAGACTTGCCGGAAGCCAAATTATTCGACGCTATGCGTCACGGCACATTAAATGGCGGTAAACGCCTGCGCCCCTTCCTTGCAATGGAAGCTGCAAAGCTCTTTAACGTGGATCCAAACCGTTCAAGACGTGTGGCGGCTGCTATCGAATTCATACATTGTTACTCTCTTATCCATGATGATCTACCGGCTATGGATAATGCAGATACACGCCGCGGCAAACCAGCCGTACACAAAGAATTTGACGAAGCCACAGCAATCTTGGCTGGCGATGCTTTACACGCACTTGCTTTTGAAGTGCTATCAGAGCGCGACACACACGAAGACCCACGCGTTCGCGTTGAACTCATTCGTGAACTGGCAAAATCTGCGGGTGCAAACGGGCTATGTGGCGGACAGATGCTCGACCTTGAAGGTGAACACGCAGAATTTGATCTTGGCACCATCAGCCGTATGCAGCGCCTTAAAACGGGCAAGCTTATTGCTTTTGCCTGTGAAAGCGGTGCAATTCTAGGCAAATCCGATGAACCACATCGCAAAGCGCTCACCAATTTCGCATTTGACCTTGGCCTCGCGTTTCAGGTTACTGATGACATTCTTGATGTTGAAGGTGATCCAGCCGAAACCGGAAAAGACCAAGGCAAGGATGCCGCAGCAGGCAAATCGACCTTCGTTTCCACGATGGGTAAAGAACAAGCCAAATCCCGTGCGGAAATGCTTGTACAGCAAGCAAGCCGTCATTTGAACATCTTTGGATCACGCGCGGATACACTCCGCGAGATCGCCGAATATGTTCTACAAAGACGTGCCTAAAAATAGCCGTAAAAAAATATTATACTACGGAACATAGAAAGCTTTACATACATCCTGTCATTTAGGTACAGTCCTAAGCTTGGAAGTAAAGAATATGGCGCAAGCAAACCCAGAAAATCAGACTGGCTCTGAAAAACGAACACTATTAGAACAAGTGGAATTCCCTCGTGATATCCGCGGCTTTTCTGATGGTGAACTCGCGCAACTTGCAAGTGAGCTTCGAGACGCGACAATCAGCGCGGTTTCCAAAACCGGCGGACATCTTGGTGCAGGCCTTGGCGTCGTTGAGTTAACCGTTGCCATTCACGCCGTTTTTAACACCCCTGCAGACCGCCTGATATGGGATGTTGGCCACCAATGTTACCCGCATAAGGTTCTGACCGGACGCAAGGACGAAATCGATACTTTGCGTCAGGGCGGCGGATTATCAGGCTTCACCAAACGCTCTGAGTCTGAATATGATCCATTTGGCGCGGCGCATAGTTCCACTTCTATTTCAGCTGGTCTTGGCATGGCCGTTGCCCGCGATCTGGCGGGCGATGATAATAACGTTATTTGCGTTATTGGTGATGGCGCAATGAGCGCCGGTATGGCCTATGAGGCAATGAATAACGCCGGAACATTAAAAAGCCGGCTAATCGTTATTTTAAACGATAATGAAATGTCCATCGCCCCGCCTGTTGGCGCGATGAGCCGATACCTGACAAACCTTGTATCCTCACAAAGCTATATCAGCGCCCGTGAAAAGGGTAAGAAAATTACAGAGATGCTGCCCGCGCCAATACGCAAGGCCGCAAAACGCGCCGAAGAAACAGCGCGCGTTGCCTTTGGCGGGGGTACATTATTCGAAGAAATGGGCTTTTACTATATTGGCCCTGTTGATGGTCACAATATGGAACATTTACTAGCTATATTGCGCAATGCCAAAGATAGCGACTGGGATGGCCCGATACTCATCCACGCAATCACACAGAAGGGAAAAGGTTACGCGCCAGCAGAAACATCAAAGGACAAAATGCATGGCGTCGCCAAATTCGACGTAGTCACAGGCGACCAATTCAAACCCAAGAGCACTATTCCTCAATATACCAAAGTATTTGCGCAAGCCTTGATTAACGAAGCCAAAACGGACGACAAAATTGTCGGCATTACCGCCGCTATGCCTGATGGCACGGGCATGAATTTATTCGGCTATGAATTTCCAGATAGAATGTTTGATGTTGGCATTGCCGAACAGCACGCCGTCACCTTCGCCGCAGGCATGGCCACAGAAGGTTACAAGCCTTTTACCGCCATATATTCCACATTTCTGCAACGTGGCTATGACCAGATAGTTCATGACGTTGCCATTCAAAACCTTCCTGTACGTTTTGCCATTGACCGGGCCGGTTTGGTGGGTGCAGATGGGCAAACACACGCAGGATCATTTGATACCGCCTATCTTGGATGTTTACCCAATTTCGTTTTAATGGCCGCCGCTGATGAAGCAGAGCTTGTTCATATG
>JAUILO010000019.1 GCA_030432775.1 Alphaproteobacteria bacterium | reverse complement strand
CTTTCCTGAATAAACGCATCCTTACCAGCATACCAGCTACGCGCATCTGTGTGCGGGAACAATTTGGGGAGCTGCTCATGAAACTGCAGATCATAAGCAATTAATGCCGTCACTGGCGCGCTCATGGTTTTATCGACGTTACCTTCGGATAAAAGCGGGCGTAATTTTTCTTTTTCTCCAGCAGATTTAACGAACACAAACCGCGCAGGACAACAATTTGCCGCTGTTGGTCCCATTTTAAGCAAATCAAATAATGCCTGTAGCACCACATCACTCACATCGCGATCTTGCCATTTATTATAAGTGCGAGCCTCACGGAAAAGAGTATCCAGCGCCTCATCACTCAAGATTTTATCTGTTTCTTTCATTTCTTTACCTTCAATGATTTGTCTTTATGACCAAAATAGCTATATTATGATTTAAATTTAACAACACCATAGCCGTTATAGAATGCGTAAGCATCTGAAAACTTCGATATTATCGGTATTTATCATGCTGATCATGATAGGAACTTGCACCACGCAAGCCCTAAGCGCCGACGTGTCCGAAATTACAGCTGATAGAACGTCGATCGTTATCTATATGTACACACGTATTGGCGAGGACGAATACCCGGACACCAATATTACACAAGAACAATTCATCTCCCATATCGAGGAAATCACAACAGGTGATTACGAGGTAATGTCTGTGCCCGATGCGTTAAAGGCAATGAAGGCAAAAAAAACATTACCTAAAAAGGCCATCGCCATTACCTTTGATGGTGGATATAAATCGGTCTACGAACATGCCATTCCTATTTTAGAGCGGCATAACATGCCCTATACGATTTTCATTCCGACAGACCATATCGACTCAAAAAATCCACAATATATGAGCTGGTCCGAATTACGGAAGGTTTCAAAATCAAATCTCTCAACAATCGGCATTATGCCGGCCAGCTATACGCGCCTTTATGCCGAAAACGAAGCTGAGATCAAACGTCAGGTAAATAAGGCGCGCACACGTTTTCGCGAAGAACTTAAACATGAAGCGCAATATTTTGCCTACCCATTTGGTGAATATAATAAAGCCTATCAGGATATAATCGCAAAATCCGGCTTCACCGCCACTTTCGGACAGCAATCCAGCGTTGCTTTTGAAATAAGTGACATAGAAACACTACCGCGTTTTGCGATGACAGAAAGTTTTGGCAATGTCGGGCGTTTCAGATTGCTTTCAAATGCCCTGCCCTTGCCGGTTCACGGCTTCAAACCCGATGACCGCATTTTAACGCATGCCCTAGGTCACATCAGCTTTACAGTTGATGATAAATTCAACAGCGAAGAGCTAGAAAACCTTTCATGCTTTTTATCCGGTCATGGCAAGGTCGAATTATCGGTTAATGAACACAACCATGTCGATATAATAATTAATCCGCCCGGTATTAACGAACGGATGCGTCTGAACTGCACATTACCAGTCACCACAAAAGGTTCGCTGGAGGATAAAAAATGGAGATGGTTCGGCGAATTATTTATTCTGCCTTACAAAGAATATCAACCCAAAGATAACAGGCAAGACAATTAGAATCTTATAACAACCAAGAAACCCAACGCCCAATAATACTAGAAGTCATATTAGTGGGCAGCAAAGAATAAGCCTTAATAATCAAACGGATTAACAGCTTCAACGCGAATAATTTCCGGCACGTAATGTTTCAGCATATTCTCGATACCCATTTTAAGGGTTACAGTAGAACTCGGGCAGCCCGCACATGCCCCTTCCAAACGCAAATACACGATGCCATCGTCAAAACTGACAAACTCGATATTACCGCCATCCATAGCCACAGCAGGCTTAACACGCTGGTCAAGCAACTCGACAATCTGCTTGCTGATCTCATCAAGTAAATCATTTGAAGTGCTGCCGCCCTGTGCCTTAACAGATTCAGGTTCGGATAAAATAGCCTGCCCCGAAGAAAAATGCTCCATCACCACAGCCATAACACGCGGTTTTAACAAATCCCAATCCTGAATGGCATCCTTCGTCACAGATACAAAATCAGAACCAAGGAAAACGCCGTTCACACCATCCAGCACAAACACAGCTCTTGCCAGTGGCGAATAAATCGCATCTTCCACAGTCTTATAATCACGAACGCCGTCTTCTATGACGGTCTGACCCGGCATAAATTTCAAAGTATTTGGATTTGGAGTTTCTTCAAATTCAATAAACATTAATCAAAAATCCCTTTATGACTGTATCTATAATGGCTCATGCATATATCTGTCACTTAATTAGGGCAGAAAAACGTAAAAAGCAATATTTATGCTGATTTATACGTACTGGTAATCGAGTCAATCTGGTCTGTATCCAGATGCTCGGGCACAATAACCATCGGTACGGTCAAATTAGACAAACCTTTATCAAGGAAATACGAAATTAACTTATCCTGACCGGACTTACCGGAGCCTGCTGCAAGCACAATGGATTGCACCCTGTTATCTTCTTCGATCAGCTTGATAATCTCTTCGACCTTTGTACCTTCCCGCACATAAAAAGAAGGGAATAAACCATTCAAATCGTTCACTTTTTTAGCAACGCTACGCAAGAACTTTTCAGCATGGCTGCGCTGTTCTTCGCGCATAATATTCTCAACACCGCCCCAATGCTGGAAGTCCTTGATATTCATCACAAACAAAATACCAATATGCCCGTCACTGGCTTTGGCCGCTTGGGCGGCATGGCGCAGAGCAATATCAAAACCATCACTCTCATCAGCAACCACCAAGAATAAAGAATGCTTGTAGCGATTGACATCCTCTACAACTTCTACTTCTTCAAGGTCTATAATCTCGGTCTCATCTGTCATATTCAACTCCTTGACCTTTCTAGCCGCGTCTCATAATGAAATACGCGCCTAAACCAGCAATCAGCGCCATAAGTATACAACTTATAGCGTATAAAAAAGACTGGTTATACGCAAAACCCAGTATAGTCGCGCTAAAACCAACTTGCGCAACCTTCAACTGTTTTTCCTGTTGATCCAGTAATACGCCATTTTCAAATAAAAATGCCCTCACCCTGTAATTGCCGGTCGGCACATTGGGGGGCACAGAGAAATCTGCCCTGAAGAAATGCTTGTTCAAAAACTCGATCTTACGTGGTTCGAGTGAGAAAACACCCTGCAATTGCTTGTTACGCACCAAAGCTTCCCTAAAGCTATTAATGCTTTGCTTATCATGTTTACCGCGATATTCAAGTTTTAACACATCAAGACCGATATGGTATTTTTCAAGCATTGGGCGCTGCGCCATTGATAATGAAGGCGTAGATAGCGCCAAATCATAATAAATCGGGATATTGATAAAACGCACGCTTTGCCTGTTCATCCAAAGTCCGGCAACATTATCTTTACGCCGCACCACCAATGAGCGCGGCGGTCCTTCAACAATAATGGCAACATCACCCTCTATCTGGTTCATCCCGAACACGGAAAAACTCGCGCCGCTAAAACCTGTTGTAATACCCACCTGATTAGAAGACATATCAATCGTCAGCAAATCTGGCGCAGGCGCAGTAAGCTGCGCCGAAGCAGAACGGCTCACCGTCAAAGACAAAACCGTTACAACACACAGCACCGCAAAAACCAGACAGGATAAAACCTTATACCTTCGATAAAGCCGAACCATGATCACACCTGACCTTCCACTTTGATCTCCAGCGTGTATAGCTCGCGTGGGGGGATAAGCAGATCTCCAGTAAGCTTAAAAGCGATAATCAGCAATATGCTCGCAAGAATCACACGCGCATGAACACCTTTAATATGGCGCGAAGCCCGCACGCCAAACTGCGCACCGATAACACCGCCCGAGATTAAAAGAGCCGCCAGCACCATATCAACCGTATGGTTGGTCACGGCCTGCAGAACGGTGGTAAATATCGAAGACAGCATAATCTGGAATAATGAGGTGCCCGCGACCAAAATCGTTGGCATGCCCAGAATATAAATCATAGCCGGAACCATCAAAAATCCGCCGCCAATACCAAGCACCGACACAAACAAGCCACCCAGAAAGCCCATAGCGCCGGGCAATAACGCACTGACATAAATACGCGAGCGTTCAAACCGCATCTTATAAGGCAACATCTGAAAAAATGGATGACGATATAATTTAGGCTTCTCGGCTGTTTGCGGCTTTTTCTTACGCAGCAAAGACCCCAGACTTTCATACAACATCAGCGAGCCCATACTGCCTAAAATCAAGACATACAATACTGGAATAACAAGATCGATCTGCCCCAAATGCTGAAGCAAACGGAATAATAAAACACCAAATAAAGTACCAAGAAAACTGCCGATCAACATGATGCCGGCCATTTTGACGTCAACATTGCCCTTCTTCCAATACCCCATAAATCCGGACGCACTCGAAGCCACAAGCTGATTAGCCTGTGTTCCCACCGCAATCGCCGGCGGTACACCCATAAATATAAGAAACGGTGTGGTCAAAAAGCCGCCCCCAACACCAAAGACACCGGATAAAAACCCAACAAACGTACCCAGCAAAAATATCGTCTCGACCGAGACAGTCATTTCAGCTATAGGGAGATAGATATCCATATTAATTTACAATCACTTACGCAAAATCATTCATCTAGTATCATAGCGATGCCGCAATAAAAGGCAGAGTATATGCCCAGACAGGAAAAATAAATACTTATTTGAAAAAGCACAATTTTGTCTCTTCAAAGCCATCAAACCAGAGCAGCCCACGCAAAAAACACCATCATGATGATTTTATGGCCTGCGCTTACACAAATATGGATTAGTATTTCTTTCTTTGGGTCGACGTTGTGCCTTTGAAACGAAGTAAAGGCACGTTGTTCTCATTTAGAAAGTTTCTGTAATCGCCGGTCATAAACTCATGGTAGGCTTTAGGCATCTCAACTGAATCCGCAACACTTAAAAATGGACCTTTCCATTCACCAAATGCGTCTTTATGCGACGAACATTCAAGAATGAATAACTGACCATTATAATTACCCGCAAATGCAAGGCCCCGGCGCATCATCTCCGGCCCTGGAACAGCGCTTGTATATTCAGCAATAGCATATCCTGCAAATGCACGCCCTAAACCCGAACCATTTTTGATCAATTTGAAATCAGGACCTGTAAACTCTCTGAAATAGTAATCCCAGAACTGCGTGTTATATGCCACTTCCTGAACGGATTCAGAAAAGCGTGTTGGGTAAATCAAAAAGCGTTCGTCATTGCGAACACGGGCACGGCACATGGCATGTGCGCGTCCGGATGGCGCATGAATTGTCAAAATATCATCAGGGGAATTATTACTGACGATGCTCCACGTATCAGGATAAGACAAAACCAGTCCTGTCTGGGCATCTTGCCACACATAAACATCCGCCTTAGCACTGTGTGCGCTGGCAAGAGTAAAAGCAAAACAAAATATAAAAATGTAAAATAGTCGCATAGACCTAAACTACCTCATGATCTTCATGCCATGATGCCACGCTGACAGGAAAAAACAAAGTCTTTGTTCATATTTGTTCCACTAGTTTATTCCTACATCCACTCTATTCCAGAAGAATTCCAGAAGATTTACCCCGGATACGCAAATTTCAGAAAATTTATGATGCGAAGATATAATAATAACTTCACACGAGCCAATTAACTATCACAAAAGACAAAACAAGTCCCATCGCTGGATCTATTCGCCGGCAGGCAAATATATAAAGGCTCTATACTTTGGTCAGGCTCGGCGTTCTCAAGCCACCGGATGGCAAAAATGGAACAATATTATTACGCGGCACAACAAAGTTATGCGGCAAATCGGCATGTGCGTAATCTTGCGTTGATGCAGGAGCAGCCAGCACACGCACGGTATGAGTAGTTGTTGTCAGGCCTTGTGATGACATATCCGCATATAGCGTGATAATCTCCCCATGCTGCGCCAGTGAAGACGCGCCGTGATATACACCACTTAACCTTTGATCATCAAGACGTATTTTAGAACCTTGCGTATCTACAACAAGGCATGCATGTTGTGAAATGGCTTCATTCACTTTATGCTGCTCTATAAGATCTTCATCATTTGCCGGCGCTACATTTGGCGCTAACAGCACAAGCCCCTCGCCACTACCGACATAATCGCTGTAATACCCTTCGGTCTTACGCAGTGATCCGAACATGTTTTCATTAAAACGATTAATCCTGTCAAAATACACATTTTTATCCGCGCCTATAAGCTGCGCCAGATTAATGCCAATATCGCCATTGGTCACATGCAATACAGGACGGCCAAACAAACCTGTACGGTTATGGCTATCGCCCAAAGGAATCTCGATTGTTTCGTTCTGTCCGCCGACCTTATGAAGCGTTTCAAATTGCCACTCGCTATAGACCGTACCGGCCTTATCATGGTTCCCTTGTACCGTCATCGCATATACACGGCCACGAGAAATAATAGACTGAACATTAAAGACTGCGGAGATTTCATTATCGGCCGTGCGCAACAAACCATTATCCGTATCCTTCAAACCCAGTTCTGAATGAGGAATAGACCAAGCATGCCCGATAGAAATAATAAGGTTAGGATCCATATAAGACGCGTATTCGGCAATAGATTCCAGTTGCAAAACAACGGCCTTATTATCAACAACAGACGGCGGCTGCGTTAAATCGCCACCAGCCAAAGACATCATAGGAAAAGACAATATATCGCTGCCCTCGAATATAGCGGCATCTATAGCCTGCGCAATATTTTCCTTATTTGACGCCATAAGACCCGCAGCTTGATTTGCAAAAGCCTGCGTTATAGTTAGCTCGATTATCTGTTGTTCATTATTAATCATTACTTATTTTCACACACTCAAAATAAATTAAAGAAAGTTAAAATTCCTTACAACCATGTGTAAAGCTCACAAATAGATACGCAGCTATACCAATGGCCGGATCAACCGCCCGAAAACACGTCCATTACATATGGTATTTACAGTAATTATGTCAACCAAATAGTGCTTATTTCCAAAAGCCCATAATGGTTGTCACTTCATCAAGAACAGGTGAAGCAATTTCGCGTGCAGAACGCGCCCCGGCAGCCAAAATATTATCGAGCTCATCAGTATCACCCATAAGTTCATTCATACGCTTGGTTATCGGCGCAAGCTTATCAACAGCCAGATCACTCAGCGCCGCTTTAAACGTACCAAAACCTTGCCCGCCAAATTCATTAATCACCGCTTCGGGGCTTGTTTCCGCCAAAACCGCATAAATCGTAATCAAGTTCTTGGCCTCAGGACGCGAATTCATATTCTCAATGCTTTCCGGAACCGGTTCAGAATCGGTTTTAGCTTTCCTGAACTTCTTCACGATCGCATCTGGATCATCCGTCAGGTTAATGCGGCTCATATCTGATTCTGCGGACTTACTCATCTTGGCGTTCCCATCACGCAATGACATCACGCGCGCGCCCTCACCTTTAATAATAGGCTCCGGAACAGTGAAAAACTCGGCATCATAACGATGATTGAACGTACTCGCAATTTCGCGCGCAAGCTCAAGATGCTGTTTTTGATCTTCGCCAACCGGCACATGCGTTGCCTGATATAATAATATATCCGCAGCCATCAATACCGGATATGAGAAAAGCCCCATACTGGCACGCTCTTTATCTTTCCCGGCCTTGTCCTTGAACTGCGTCATACGCTCTAATTTTCCGAGCTGGGTCATTGTACCCAAAAGCCACATTAACTGTGAATGTTCAGGCACAGAGGACTGCACAAATAATGTCGATTTGGAGGGATCAACACCGCCAGCAATATATGCCGCTGCGATCTCACGCGTGGCTTGCTTTAAATGTGTATGGTCATATGCCACAGTGATTGCGTGTAGATCCACAACGCCATATAGACACTGCGCGCCGTCATTCTGCAAATCCACCCAATTCTTCAACGCGCCTAAATAATTACCCAAATGAAGATGGGCGGTTGGCTGCATACATGAAAGAATACGTTTGGTCATGATATATTACTCGTCCTGATTGATTTAATTTCGTAGATCAAGAAAGAAACATGCCGTGCCTAGCGTGTCAAATATCTTTTCAGCTCATCCGCAGTTATCACCCGTGTGATCAACACACCACCGCCATAGACAGCAAAGCTTATCCCTATCACAGCAGCAAGCCCGCCAATACGCCCCCAAATCTCAGCCTGCGCAAAATAAGAAACCAACACAAAATGATTCAGCCCCATAAGCACCCCTGACAACACAGCGCATATGCACACAATTTTAACAGCGTTAGTCTTTAGCTTTGCATCAAACCGCAAATCGGTCTTCTTCTGAATTGCCCGCCACAACATAACCAATTGCAACCAGCCCGCAAAAGACGTTGCCATAGCAATACCGCGCACGCCCATATCAAAATAGAATATAAGACAAAGGCTCAGCGCTATATTGGTCAGGGTTGCAATAATCGATATCTTCACAGGCGTTGAGGTATCTTGCAGCGACCAGAACGATGCCGAAAATACTTTTGCCATCACATAAGCAGGCAAGCCAATCGCATATGCCGCCAGCACCGATGATGTCACCAGAGTATCGGCATGTTCAAAAGCTCCATGTTCAAACAATGTGGAAATAATAGGCTGTGCGATTACAAACAAACCAATCGCCGCTGGCGCCGTGAACAATAAAGAAATCTCCATCGAACGATTAAAAAGTGAACTGGCTTCTTCCTTATGACCAGCGGCAATCGCGCGCGATAACATCGGCAATAATGCCGTACCGATCGCGATACCAACAATGCCAAGGGGAAGCTGGTTTAAACGATCTGCATAATAAAGACGTGAAATGGAACCTGTATCCAATAAAGACGCAATGATCAAATCGGCAAACAAGTTTATATGGACAACCCCCGCGCCAACAACACCTGGCCCCATTAATTTGAACAATCGTTTAATTCGGACGGAAAATACTGGCCGTACAAGCCGCACGGATAAATTCATACGCTTTAAGCATAAGAACAATAACCCGCATTGTAGAAATCCAGCAACAAGCACACCATAAGCCATGGCATGACCGGCCGTTTCAAACAAACCCGCACTAAGAAGTGCGACAATTAAAGACAGATTAAATAATATCGGCGCAGCAGCAAAAGGGGCAAAGCGATCATGCGCATTGAGTATCCCGCCCGCAAGCGCGCTTAATGACATCAATAAAAGATAAGGAAACGTAATACGCGCCAGCTCAATCGCAGCACTATAACGCAGCGGATCATCACTAAAGCCGGGCGCAATAACACGCACAATCCACGGCATCGCAAATAACGCCAGAATGGTAACGGCAAGCAATGTCCACAACATAATTGAAAACACATTACTGGCAAACGCAGCGGCAGCATCCTCACCGTCCTGCTCGATATTTTCAGTATATAACGGCAGAAAAGAAACGCTAAACGCCCCTTCTGCCGTTACCCGGCGAAAAAAGTTTGGTAATTTCAGCGCTACAAAAAATGCATCCGCCACAGGCCCTGCACCCATTATACTGGCGGTTAATATATCCCGGACAAAACCGGCAATACGCGACAATCCGGTTAAACCGCCGACAGTTGCTATGGCCTTCATTAAATTCATATATTCTACGTCCTTACCTTCTATAGCTCTATCAGGATAGCGTAGACCTGCCAAGATACCCTAACGCACATCATGATGAATAATCCCCTTTGATTTACATGAGAAAAAAGGCTAAATAATGATCATGCAAAAGCAAACACCTGAAAATACACCGGACAATCCGGAAAAAGAGTGGTTCGGCGACACACAAGTCACCCCCACACAAAAAACACAGCTTGTCAGAGGCGTCTTTGATTCTGTGGCGGAAAAATATGACCTGATGAACGATATCATGTCTTTTGGCGTACATAGGTTATGGAAGAATCATTTGATCCGCATGATCAGGCCACGTGCAGAACTTCATTACCTTGATGTTGCCGGTGGCACAGGCGATATCGCCACACGCATCCGCAAAAAGACCGGACCGAATGCCCAAATCACATTATGCGACCTTGATGAACAAATGCTTCGTGTCGGGCGTGACCGCAGCATCGACCAAGGCATGATGAATGACTTTAGCTGGATCACAGGAAATGCCGAATATCTTCCAATACCGGACAATAGCGTGGATGTGTACACAATAGCTTTTGGCCTGCGAAATGTGACCCATATTGACACGGCTTTGACCGAAGCAATTCGGGTTCTAAAACCCGGCGGCCGCTTCTTCTGTCTGGAATTTAGTCAGGTACAAGATGCCGCGCTTGACCGTCTTTACCAGCTATATTCAGATATATTTATCCCCAATGTCGGCCAAATGGTAGCCGGAGACCGTGATAGCTATCAATATCTGGTGGAAAGCATCAGGAAGTTCCCAAAACAAAAGGAACTGAAGTCACGTATGGAAAAAGCAGGTTTCAAATCTGTGGATTACACCAATCTGAGCTTCGGAACAGCCGCTATACACAAGGGTTTTGTGGTATAGAATGAATAAACCTTGCAATACTTGAGGCTTTGTATGTAAAATGCCGCCAATTCACATATTACAGGCATCGCTTACTGAAATGTATTGCTTACTGAGATAATGAATAACAAACAAATAATAATGAATACAGATATATAAAAGTGTGGGAGCTGAACATGAAACCGATATTCGGAACATTATTGAAAAACGTATTACCAGGTCTGGCTCTCGTGGCCATTGGCACCGCCGGCGCATACACCGTTTACAAAACATCATTCCAAGATAAGGTCAGCGAAGGTTTTGCCAACTTAGAACCTGCAGCAGGTTACGATGGCACCACTTCAACATCTGTGTTTGACGAACGATTCATTGACACAAGCTGGGCCGATAGCGGCGCATTCCCGCCTGCACCCCAAACTGTCAAAAATGGTGATCTTCCACAGCTTCAAGCACCTGATTTAGAAGGCACTATTGAAATCATCGAAACAATTACAGAATAATAACAGTCAAATACTAATACTAATCGGTTGAGAAATTAAAAATAAATTTTAGGAGCAATAAAATGTCTAACAAAAACATATTCAAAAACGTACTACCAGCATTCGTCGTATTGGCCCTTGGTCTTGGCGGCGCATATTTCGCATACGATTCTTCATTTTCAAACAATGACGCGGCATCGGTTCTAGCGATTGAACCTGCAGCCGGTACAGAGCTTGGCGATGAAATCGGCAGCAACATGGATGTGATCTCTGAAGAAATTCAAATGATCTACATGGATGAAAATACGTCTGCTGCTGATGCACTACAAGCTATCGAGCCATCAGCCGGTGACGTTATGGACGAAGTTGATGTCGAGATCGAAGAAATCAATGTTAACGAACTTGAAAACGAAGCTGACCTTGACGCAGTAAGCAATGAAATTACAAATGCAATAGAGAAAAGCGCCGAATAAGCGCTACCATCTATTTTGCTTTTGATGTATAAAGACCCCATATAACTTATATGGGGTTTTTGTTTTCGAGTCGCCTGATATGACTTGAGCCATAAACAACAGTCGCGAAAAACAACAGACGCAAAAAAAATAAGCAGCGATAGTGCGAAAATGCAAGAGATCATAAGCACAAAATAATACGCACCAGATAACACAGAGTGGGACATGACATGGAAATGATGCAAGGTAAATCGGTTCTGTTAATCATAAGCGGCGGTATCGCAGCATACAAATCTCTAGAGTTGATCCGGCTCATCAGAAAAGCAGGCGGAAATGTCCGCTGTATCGTGACCAAAGGCGGCGAACAATTCGTCACCTCAATGAGTGTCTCGGCGCTATGCGAACATCCTGCCTATACAGATCTATGGTCATTGAAAGACGAAGCAGAAATGGGTCACATTCGTCTGACCCGCGAGGCAGACATAGTTGTAGTTGCACCAGCCAGTGCAGACATCATTGCCAAGATGAGCAACGGTTTCGCAAGTGATCTTGCCACCACCACGCTTCTGGCTTCTGACAAAGATGTGATCATTGCACCAGCCATGAACCATAAAATGTGGGAACATCCGGCAACGCAGGAAAACATCAAAACATTAAAGCAGCGCGGCACCACCGTGCTTGAACCGGCAAGCGGTGAAATGGCTTGCGGCGAATTTGGCACAGGACGCATGGTCGAGCCACAAGAAATCTTCGGCTGTATTATCGGTTACTTTAACGATATGCACGCGGCAGGCAATATGAGCGCGAAATCATCGGCGCAATCCCGTCATTCAAATCAATCCTCATTAGGCCCTTTAGCCGGTAAAAAGGTTTTGATTACTGCCGGCCCTACATACGAACCAATTGACCCGGTGCGCTTCATCGGCAACAGATCATCAGGCAAACAAGGCTATGCAATTGCCACAGCATTACGCGATGCGGGCGCGCAGGTGACACTGATCAGCGGCCCCGTGACATTGCCGGAAATTGCGGGCATTGAAACCATATACGTTAATACCGGCACTGAAATGCTTGATGCCTGCTCCAAAGCTCTACCGGCCGATATCGGTATTTTTGCCGCTGCCGTCAGCGACTGGTCTGCCAAAACAATTATGACCCAGAAGATCAAAAAGCACAGCAATAAAACACCACCAAAACTCGAGCTTAAAGAAACACCGGATATTCTAGCCACACTAGCAAGGCCGTCACGCAAACGCCCCGCCCTTGTCATTGGCTTTGCCGCCGAAACAGATAACTTGCTCGAATACGCAAAAGATAAACAGAAAAACAAAGGCTGTGACTGGATTTTAGCCAATGATGTCTCCGAGCAAAGCTGTGAACAAACAGACCGAAAAAACACCGATAGTGTATTTGGCTCGGAAGAGAATCATGTATATCTGATTACTCACGATAAGACAGAAGAATGGACTAAAACAACGAAGGCAGCCATTGCACAGAAGCTGACAGACGAGATTATCGGGCATTTTGGCCTTACAGACGCAAAATCGGTTATTCAGGATAAAGCCAAAGCTGCAAAGGAAGCCGCAAAAGAAATTACCCGGATGGCCAAGGAGTTAAAACAGCGCAAAACTGCGCAATAACACAGAATAAAGGCCTTCAATATTATTATCCGGACACGATCAATACAGGAGTAACTAGTAATGGAAAAAATTACAGTCGAGCTTACAGCTCTAGAACACGCCGTTGGCCTGAACCTTCCAACATATGCGACCGAACAATCAGCTGGTATGGATTTATCCGCCGCACTTGAAGAAGCCATCGAACTAGCCCCTGGTGAGCGCGCATTAATCGCCACAGGCCTTGCTATTGCTCTTCCTGCCGGATATGAAGCGCAGGTTCGTCCGCGCTCCGGCCTTGCTATCAAACACGGCATTACCGTTCTCAACACGCCGGGCACAGTTGATGCAGATTATCGCGGCGAGATTAAAGTTGTCTTGATCAATCATGGACAAGAGCCATTTACAATCGAGCGCGGCATGCGCATCGCCCAAATGGTTATTGCTCGTCACGCCAATGTACAGTGGTCTGTGGTTAAAGACCTTGATGAAACAGAGCGCGGCGCTAGCGGTTTTGGCTCAACAGGCACGAAATAACGCCTGTCACTTCCCTCATATTATTCCGATAGAGAAAACGGGCGCTGTATACAATTGCAACGCCCCTTTACTTTATGACAAGTTCGGTATAACTGTAAAAACTATGTTCAGTTTAAACGAGTTTTTGCGCAGACCTTATATACCGCTCACACGTATTTTTACGGATGTGGCCGAATATAATAACCATAAGCCAAGACATCCCCTTCCAGATCCCAATGCAGAACTTGGCAAATGGGAAACCAACTACAAAGGCAACGAAAACGCCACCCAGCTTCCTGACGACCTAACCGAAGAAGATGCTAGAGCGTTCATTATGGGGTTATCACGTTTCCATGATTACATGGAACGCGAACAACAAACACGCGATGGGATATACAGAAAGATTTTGGCTCATCTATTCACCCCTCAAGCGATGAATCCTGAAGCCAAAAACAAAGTACATTCGATCCTCGAGCATAAAACAATTGGCCATCTGACCGTCTACGAATCTCAAATTGCCGAATATATAGCGGCATCCATTTTAAATAACGGCGCATCGGTAAAAGAGCTTAAAGAAAAGCTTGCCGAAATTGGTATCACTGCCGAGCCATTTAGAAACAAAATTGGTCTGATCAACTTTGTTTTTTATAATATGGATGAAGAGGCAAAACTCGAAGAGCTGAGCGCAGCCATAGAAAATATTGATAACGCCTCATATCTGGGCGCATTAATGGCAGCTGTTCACATGTCCAAGCCACAATACACGCAATCGTTGATGCTATTTACGGAAGATGCGATCCAGCGCAGTAAGACACTTATTCCGGCTGCAGAACAAGAGTTTGACGCATTGCTTCAGGCATATAAAGACACAGGTCTGGAAGCTGCTGTTAATAAAATGCGGGAACTTACCACGCTAACACGTCAAAACCCGCAACCCGTAACGGCACGACCGAGCGGGAATAATTCACATACTTTATCAGCTTAAAACCAAGAAATCCTTCATATAGAGCGTTAATTGTCGTAAAACTCTATTTATAGGAAAAATCATGGCAAACGCTGTAAAAATAGAAAAAACCACAGACGATTTCATCGCTGAAGGCCACACTCCGATGATGGCTCAATACCTGACTCTCAAGGAAAAACATCCTGATTGTCTTCTATTTTATCGCATGGGTGATTTTTACGAACTGTTTTTTGAAGACGCGATCGAGGCTGCCGCTATTCTGGATATCACCCTCACCAAACGCGGCAAAACCCAAGGCGAAGGAATCCCCATGGCGGGGGTGCCTTATCATTCATTCGAACCTTATCTGGCGAAGCTTATCCGTGCCGGATATAAAGTCGGAATTTGTGAGCAAACCGAAACACCAGAGGAAGCTAAAAAACGTGGCGGCTACAAAGCCTTGGTAAACCGTGATGTTGTGCGCATCGTCACACAAGGCACACTCACCGAAGATTCACTGCTTGATTCCAAAGAAAATAACTATTTGGCAGCCATTGTCGAAATAGCCGGACAAATCGGCCTGTCATGGCTTGAACTTTCAACCGGCGAGTTTAAAGTACAGCCTCTACCCCGCACAGATATTACCACCGTTTTAGAACGGATATCACCACGCGAAATTCTTATTCCTACAACTTTACATGAACAAACATCCTACAAAGAAGCTTTGCTGAACTTTGACCATATCATGACTCGTCAAGCGCCAAGCCTGTTTGACAGTCAAAATGCGCAAAAGCGCCTTGAAAAACACTTTGGTGTCGGAACGCTTGAAGCGTTTGGCGGTTTTAGCCGCGCAGAAATATCATCGGCCGGTGCGCTGCTTGATTACGTAGACCGCACGCAAAAAGGACAAATACCCTATATTCAGCCACCCGAACAAATTACCGGTAATGATGTGATGGAAATTGATGCGGCAACCCGCCGTAATCTGGAACTTGTGCGCACACTATCGGGCGAAAAACAAGGATCCCTTCTATCCTGTATCGATTATACTGTCACAGGCGCAGGAGCGCGCATGCTTCATAACCGTTTATCAGCACCGCTTATGAATACAAACCTTATCGAGCAGCGCTTAAACGAGGTGCAGACACTAAATAACGATCATCACTTCCGTCAAACCTTGCGGGATATGATGCGGGAATTTCCTGATATTGAGCGTGCCTTGGCCCGTATTACATCCGGCCGCTGTGGCCCGCGTGATTTGGGTATGATCAAAGACGGACTGAAACAGGCAGGTTTGATACGACAAGCCCTTGATGAAAACAAAGATGCACATGACCACCTTGGTGAGATATACAAAAACCTAAAACAAAACAAAAACTTAAACGAAATATCTAATACGCTACACAGCGCCTTGAAAGAAGATTTACCGTTTTTAGCTCGTGATGGTGGCTTCATCAATACCGGTTATAACCCGGCACTGGATAAACTCAATATCATTAAGAATGAAAGCAAAAGATTAATAGCCGAACTTCAGGCAAAGTATCAAAAATTAACGGACATAGACAGATTAAAAATAAGCTATAACAATGTATTGGGATACTTTATTGATGTTCCAGCAAAGAAAGCCGATCCACTTTTAATCCGTAAAGGCGAAGAGAACACACCCGATAATCCATTTATTCACCGCCAGACCATGGCAAGTTCAGTGCGTTTCACCACACCCGAGCTTTCCGAGTTGGAACGTGATATCTCGCAAGCTGGCGAAGGGTCTTTAGCTATCGAAAAAGATATCTTCGAAGACCTTGTTAAAATGATCTGCGAGATATCCAACGAAATTGGCATTATCGCAAAGGCCGCAGCCGCCCTTGATGTCGCAGCATCCCTTGCCCATATGGCGAGCGAATTTAAATATACACGCCCTAAAATTGATAACAGCCTTGCCTTTGAAATCAAGGATGGTCGCCACCCCGTTGTGGAAAAGGCCTTAAAGAAATCCGGCGGACAGAGCTTCGTTCCTAACGATTGTGATTTCGGCCCTTCACAGCGCCTATGGCTTTTAACAGGGCCAAACATGGCTGGCAAGTCAACCTTCCTGCGTCAAAACGCGCTGATCGCTCTACTGGCACAAATGGGCAGCTTTGTTCCTGCAAGCTTTGCGCATATCGGTATCGTTGACCGTTTATTCAGCCGCGTTGGTGCGTCTGATGATCTAGCCAGTGGTCGATCAACATTTATGGTCGAGATGGTTGAAACAGCTGCTATCCTTAATCAGGCCACAAGGAACTCTTTGGTCATCCTTGATGAAATCGGGCGCGGAACAGCTACTTTTGACGGCCTATCCATCGCTTGGGCCTGTGTCGAGCATTTACATGAAAAGAACCAATGTCGCGGCTTATTTGCCACGCACTACCACGAACTGACATCTTTAGCAGCTAAGCTGGGCGAACTTTCCTGCCATTCCATGCAGGTCAAAGAATGGAAGAACGAAATTGTGTTTATGCATAATGTGATCCCCGGTAGTGCTGACCGGTCTTACGGCATTCATGTCGCAAAGCTTGCCGGATTACCCTCACTGGTCATACAACGCGCACAAGACGTATTAAAAACGCTGGAAGCTGGCGAACAATCAGGCGTCTTAAAGAAAATGGCTGATGACCTTCCGCTATTTTCATCCCTGAGCGCAGCAGAAACAAAACAAGAGCCACAAAATAACGCCATTCAAGACCGTTTAGACGACATCAATCCAGATGACATGACCGCACGCCAAGCTTTAGAGCTGATCTATGAGCTTAAATCTATTGCAAGATAAACGGATAGAATAGAACGGTACAATAAACGTAAAGAAAACAGGCGGGTGATATAACCGCCAGCAAACAACAGGTCACACACAACACAAAAAAACAAAAGCAACCCACCATTTCTGACAGATTGCTTTAAAAATTTAGACGAAAATAACGCTGCTCGCCTTATAATGCCCTTTGGAAAAGCGCCTTATTGATCACAAGAACAAACAGGACATTGCATTTTCGCAGCAGGATCAACTTCTTCACCTGCAGCCGGAGCAATATTAGACAACATCTGCGCCGCTGCAACAGAAGTCTCGCCTTCTACTGTTTCCATTTGATTTTGTACAAATGTTGTCATTGTTTCTTCCCAATGCGCCTGATCTGGCGTTGACGGAACATTGAATAACAAAGCCATCATAAAGAAGCTAACAATCACAAGTGGCAGTACATTTATAAATTTTTGCATTAACTTTTCCTTAATTATTTATTTACATATTACATATTCCGTAAATAAATGCAAGTTTTTTTACACTCTATCAAGTACGTTGATTCTAGCGCGCAGTGCAAAACAAACTTCATGCGCCATCCTCATAACTACAATATACACCCGCTACAACGCCCATACTAGAAATACAGGAAGAGCAACGCAGCAATCCTTATCACACTTTATTGCAAAGCCATATGACAACCTGAACAGCATAATTCATGATCATCTTTGTTGCATTGCCATGCTTTTACCCTATTGGGCTTTGTATGTAATTTTGCTACATTATTGCGATGTTAAAGATAGCGGAAAAATACGATATGACGACCTCATCAATTCTCGACCAAATCGGGAACACACCCCTTATGCATCTGGGCGATGGCATATACGCCAAAGCAGAGTTTTTAAACCCCTCCGGCTCGATCAAAGCCCGTATGGCCAAACACATGATCGAAAAGGCCGAACAGGAAGGTTTGCTTAAAACCGGTGATACTATTGTAGAAGCGACAAGTGGCAACACAGGAAACGCCTTATCAATGATTGCCGCGGCCAAAGGTTATAAAATGCTGGTTTTAATGCCTGCTGGCTATACGAATGAACGCGTTTGCATCTCCCGCGGCTTTGGCGCACAAATTGAATTCGTCGGACATTTTCAAGTCAACGAAGCCCGCCAAAGAGCAATTGATCTTGGCCAGCAAGATGGTTATTACTGCCCTGCCCAATTTGACAATGAATGGAATGTCGAAGAAAACCGCGAATGGCTCGGTAAAGAAATTATCACACAATTACCCGAAGGGTTAAAAATCGATGCTATCGTTCAAGGTGTTGGAACAGGCGGCACTTTAATCGGCACAACACAAGCTTTGCGTAAATGGCACAATCCGGACCTAAAGTCCTTTGCGATGGAGCCATCTGAATCACAGACACTTGGCTGCTGTATTACCGCAGATCATAAAATTGAAGGTATATCCGACGGTTTTGTTCCCGGTATTTATGAAAGATATAAAAACGAAGTCACAGGCGTTATTAACGTTGATAGCGAAACAGCCATCGAAGAAACCAAAAGAATGGCTAAAGACACCGGCCTCTTCATCGGCCCAAGCTCGGGCGCAAATTACTGGGCCGCAAAGCAACTCAAAAAGCAAGATCCAGAAATTGGAAACATACTGACATTCCTATGTGATCGTGGTGAAAAATACCTATCGATGCTTTATGCCGATGATACGGATAAATAAGCCGTAAATCACCCATACAGTATAAATCAAAGCATCAATTAAAATATGCGCTGGCGAACTCTGCCCCGATTAAATCAACTATGACTTCCAGAAAAACAGGCGACTGAAAAAGCTGTCCTTCATCATATGTTCCATTGGATCGTAATCAGGATTTTTCTCCGGCCGTGTGGATTCCAGCTCGAATTTTACCGTTTTAATCATCTCGTTAAAATCACTCTTCTTGATATGAAGCTTTTCAAGACGGCTCATAATTTCTTGCTCTTGTTGATCAAAGTCCCCATCGCACCAGCACAGCTTACGAGCAAGGTCAAAAAAACGCACGCGATCAGCTTGTTCGGTAATATTCAAAAATACAAGCTCAACCCCTGCAGGTTTTTTCATATCAAATTCAAGGATTTCTTTTTGGGAATCGGAGAAGTTATTTTCCTCCATCGCCCTCCACATGAAATCACGCTCCTCCTTGGCAACAACACCATCGCCATGAACCAGCGAGAATAATGCTCTCCACATATTGAATTCGCTATCACTCAAACCTTCATTGGTTTTTTCTACTTCTGTTGGTACATCCGTCATGATCAATCCCTTTTACCGTATATAAGTTATCAGAATATCATTATATACCCGTCAAAGGAACACCCTTATAGCTACAGCGCCAGTCATAACCATAAAGAACACATGAACTTTCTTTCTTGAATCTCCCTTTAATTGTTCTTGTTTTGTTCTTAGTTTGAGGTATAATATTAAAATACCACCTGATCACCCAAAGGATCTTTTACGATGCAAAACCAACCAAGCGGCCTGAAATGGCTGTTTCTGGACCTGAACAGCTATTTCGCCAGTGTCGAACAACAAGAGAACCCTGCCCTGCAAGGCAAGCCTGTTGCTGTGGTGCCTATGGATACGCCCTATACCTGCGCCATTGCCGCATCATACGAGGCCAAAGCCTATGGCATAAAAACAGGCACGATGATCGCAGACGCAAAACGCATGTGTCCGGCGCTACGCTGTGTTGTTGCGCGCCATGATAAATACGTAGAATACCACCACCGTATTCTGGAAGAAGTTATCAAGCACATTCCCATCAATAAGGTCTGGTCAATTGACGAACTATCTTCGCGCTTGCCCTTACGCTTACAAGATGAACACGAAGCTACTTTATGCGTTAAACGCCTGAAAGACGGGCTACGGGACAATATTGGCGCACATATCAAATGTTCGATTGGCATAGCGCCCAATAGCTTCCTTGCAAAAGTTGCCACCAATATGCAAAAGCCGGACGGTTTTGTTGTCTTGCGACCGCAAGATCTGCCCGGGCGTCTACTGGAATTGCGACTGATCGACCTTCCTGGCATCAACGTCAACATGCAAAAACGCTTGTATAATGCGGGCATACATACATTGGAAGCATTCTGGAATATCTCGCCAAAACATGCACGCAAAATATGGGGCAGCGTCGGCGGTGAAAAATTCTGGTACAATTTACACGGTTTCGAAATACCGGATACCGTCACGCACACAAGCACAATCGGCCATAGCCGTGTTTTAGATCCCGTGTTGCGCAGCCCTGTGCAAGCAAGGCTGGTCACGCGCCAGCTCACCACAAAAGCCACCGCACGCCTGCGCCGTCAAAATTTCTACGCAACCCGTCTGGCTTTAAGCGTTCGGGGCATAGACCGGCCACGCTGGGCTGCGGAAACGCGCACCCCACCATCACAAGACAATTTCACCTTTCTGGGCGCTCTGGATAATTTATGGGATGCTATGTCCGCCGATATGGCACCACGCCAAATCAAAAAAGTATCAATATCGCTATACGGATTATGCCGGAACGAAGACATCACCCCTGACCTGTTTAGCTGTGCCTCTACAGATGAGCAAAACACACAAAAACACAACGATGCCATTACCACTGCCATGGACGCATTAAACAGACGATTTGGCGCACAGACCATACAGCTTGGCCCCGCACCAAAGACCGATTTAAAATACGCAGAAACAAAAATTGCTTTCTCCCGTATACCCGACCGCGAAGAATTTCAGGAATAATAACGCAATAATTTTAGCCGGATTTATTTTGTCCTATCGAAAAAAAACATATATAAGAAATACCAATTCAAACATAAACGAATATGACAAAGAACACAGGTTTTGAGTAACATCGGCGTAGCCGCATGCCCGATTGCATGACAAATTAAATAGAAATTTGGACAGCAATTTAAACAACAACAGGCTGACTGCTATGAGAAGGATAACAAATTGGGAATAAATCAACACAGCACGGAACCGGATACCAACGCACAAGACACAAAAAAGAAAATTGCCGTCTATACCGGCAAAAATGTCGCCCATGGTGAACCACTTATCCGTATGCGCCAATCGTTCAATGATGCTGCTGTTGGCACGGTGACAGGCAATGATGTGAAATCCGGTATTGCGCTGGATCAGGACACACTAGCCTTCTTCCTACCCGGCATTACAACAGATCACAGCCCGTATTACAGCGAGCTTGGTGATGAGGGCAATGATAAAATCCGTGAATATGTTGAAAATGGCGGCGTGTTTATTGGCGGCTGTGCAGGTGCGTATTACGCCTGTGATGATATTTTATATGATCCGCCATGGCTGGACGCCATCAAAAGCACACAGCCGGGCTTGAACTTCTTCAATGGTCTTGCCCATGGCCCGCTACCCAATCTGGCCAAAGAAACCGGTAGTCCGGATTGGTTCGAAGATTGTACACATACAGCCATCCGTTACGAAACTAAAGATGGCGAAGAAAAACAGACCAATATCGTTTACGGCAACGGCCCAATGTTAATTGTTGATGACAAGGAAGAAGGCAAGCTGAATGTCATTGCGCGTTTTGAAGATGTTGATGGCCAGCCTATCGCCATTGCCACAAAGAAGATCGGTAAGGGGCTTGCCATCTTTTTAGGTGCGCTTCCTTATTACGGCGCGGATCTATACGAAAACACCGATAGCGCCCATCCGCTTAACCGCTTTATTGATGCGATCAAACCGTTTGAAGACGGCCGGAAAGAGCTATGGGATACCGTGATTTCCATCATCGAAGATCACCATGCGGCACTTGCATCGCAAAACAGTATCAAAAATACAAATGAAGGACTTGGCAAGCCCAAATCTCCCTGATAAAAAGCGCTTATGAGCAATAAAACACTCCATATTATCGGCGCTGGATTAGCCGGAAGCGAAGCAGCTTGGCAGGCCGCCCAGATGGGCGTGAATGTCATTTTGCACGAAATGCGGCCTGTAAAAAAAACAGATGCGCATCAAACCGATAATTGCGCCGAACTTGTATGCTCCAATTCATTCCGCTCCGATGATGCACAGGCCAATGCCGTGGGTCTTCTACACGAAGAAATGCGCCGCTGTAACTCCTTGATCATGACAGAAGGTGATAAGGCCGCCGTGCCTGCGGGGAGCGCGCTTGCCGTTGACCGTGACATCTTCTCCGAAGGTGTGACCAAAGCACTCAATGAACACCCCCTTATTACAATTGAGCGCGGCGAAATCTCTGGGTTACCACCAGAGGAATGGGAAAGCACAATCATT
>JAUILO010000181.1 GCA_030432775.1 Alphaproteobacteria bacterium | reverse complement strand
AGCTCCATCATGTCCTTTTTATCATAAGCGGAAATATCTTCGCCTTTATAGATGATCTGGCCTTCTTTGATGTTTAAAAGTCTGATAAGCGCATAGCCCAGCGTTGATTTGCCAGAGCCGCTTTCGCCGACCACCCCGATTGTCTGCCCTGCGCGGCAGCTCAGGTCTATGCCGTCTACAGCCTTAACCCATTCCTTGGGTTTACCCCAGAAGCTTTTCTTTTTAGGGAAGTGTACTTTGATATTGCGCGCTTGTAATACAAACGGCGCATTATTATTTACTGTGACGGCCTCGCCTTTGGGCTGGGCGCTGAATAGTTTTTGTGTATAGGCGTGTTCGGGTTTGGCAAATAATGTTTTGCGTGCCTTTTGCTCGACAATCTCGCCGCCATTCATAACGCAGACATGGTCAGACATTTTCTCTACAACTGTTAAATCATGCGTGATCAGCAACAGTGCCATATTCAATTTTGTTTTTAGCTCGTCAAGCAGCTCCAGAATCTGTGCCTGAACGGTGACATCAAGGGCGGTGGTTGGTTCATCGGCAATCAGCAGGTCCGGATTATTGGCAAGAGCCATTGCAATCATAATGCGTTGACGCTGTCCGCCGGATAATTCGTAAGGATAAGCCTTGATCCGGTCGATCAACATAGGAAGTCCAACAAGCCCCAATAATTCCCTGATACGTTCTGCGGCCTGATCTTTGGTCATGTTCTGGTGTGTGATCAGAATTTCGCCAATTTGCCGCTCTATTGAATGTAGCGGGTTTAAACTGGTCATTGGTTCTTGGAAGATCATACCGATTTGCTTGCCGCGAATATTGCGCATAATGCTATCCGGCGCGCCGATAAGTTCCTGACCATTGAGTTTGATGCTGGAATCAGGGCTATGGATAGCGCGTGGATAGGGTAGTAGCTGCATAATCGAAAGTGCAGAAACAGATTTGCCAGAGCCGCTTTCGCCAACCAGAGAAACGGTTTGCCCTTTGTGGACATCAAAAGAAACATCCTTCACGGCATGCACATTGGTGCCGTACCCCTTGAAAGTGACATTGAGATTGTTAACGCTGAGCAATTGATCTGACATAGCTTGATTAAACCACAATACGCACCTCTTGCAATAGACAAAGCGTTAGACATATCCATAGAAAAATAAATTTTCATGGTCACCCTCAATAATGACTAGACCCAAAGGCTAAAATGGTTTTAAGTGCGGTTAAGATTACATGAGCAAGCGTCAGAACGTGCAGAACATTCGGGCGCGAAACATTAGATTTGAGAGGCGATCATTATGAGTGCAGCAAATACTATCAATATCAAAACTGGTTTGGCAGAAATGCTTAAGGGCGGCGTTATCATGGATGTGGTAACAGCAGAGCAGGCTAAGGTTGCAGAAGATGCAGGCGCGGTAGCGGTTATGGCGCTGGAACGTGTTCCGTCAGATATTCGCAAAGATGGCGGTGTTGCGCGTATGTCCCCTCCGGATCTCATTCAGGAAATCATTGATGTGTCCTCAATTCCGGTTATGGCCAAATGTCGTATTGGGCATTTCGCCGAAGCGCAGCTTTTACAAGCATTGAACGTTGATTACATCGATGAAAGCGAAGTACTAACGCCGGCTGATGAAGAACACCACATTGCCAAGAATGATTTTAAAGTTCCTTTCGTTTGTGGTGCGACGAATCTGGCTGAAGCGCTACGCCGTATTGGCGAAGGCGCCGCTTTGATCCGTACAAAAGGTGAACCAGGAACGGGTAATGTTGTGGAAGCTGTGCGTCACTTGCGCCAGATGAACAAGGAAATCCGTGCTGTTGTTCATAGCGATGAAACAGAATTAATGGCAATGGCCAAAGTTATGGGTGCGCCATACGAGCTTTTGAAGCTTGTACGTGAACACGGTAGACTTCCTGTCCCTAACTTTGCGGCGGGCGGTATTGCAACCCCGGCTGATGCTGCGCTTTGCATGCAGCTTGGCGCGGAAAGCGTGTTTGTTGGTTCCGGTATATTCAAAAGCGATAATCCAGAAAAATTTGCCAAGGCTATCGTAAAAGCCACAGCGCATTTTGATGACCCTGCAATTGTTCTTGAGGCAACAAAAGAACTTGAAGGCGTTGCAATGCGTGGCACTGAGATTTCCGAAATTGAAGAGCCAATGTTAATGGCCAATCGCGGCTGGTAAAATAGCAGTATATTAATAGGTAGCATGATGGGCGGTTCCGAAAATAAATTAACTGCCAGATTAGTGCCGGAACTCTATTGCAGTGATATCAATATATCGAAGGCGTTTTATATCGATATTTTGGGATTTAAAATCTGTTACGAGCGGCCTGACGAAGGTTTTGTGTATCTTGAACGTCAGGGCGCCGAATTGATGTTGGATCAGATTGAAAAAACGCGAACCTGGCTTAAGGGTGAACTGGTTCATCCATATGGGCGCGGCGTAAACTTTCAAATACAGACAGATAACGTTGATGTTTTATATGCCAATGTGCAGCAAGCAGGGTGCGAGATCTTTTTGGAGCTGGAAGAAAAATGGTATCGCTGTGATGAGGTTCATAATGGAAACCGCCAGTTTATTATATGTGATCCCGATGGTTATTTATTGCGTTTTTTTGAAGATTTAGGTGAAAGATCAGATGTCTAGTGATGATACAAATCAAAATAAACCGGTCATAGGCGTACTGGCGTTGCAAGGATGTGTAACACCTCACCAGCCACATATCGAAGCGGCGGGCGGAATATACAAAGCCGTGAAAACAGCAGCGCAAACCAGCGCGGTTGATGGTTTGATTTTGCCGGGCGGCGAAAGCACCACCATGTTAAAGTTGATTGACCGCTTCGGTCTGGAAGATATCATTCGGGAAGTCTGCCAAACGCGCCCTGTCTGGGGTATTTGCGCTGGTGCGATTTTGATGGCGGAAATTGTAACCAACCCATCCCAGAAAAGCTTTGCCTGTATTCCGATGGAAATAATCCGTAATGGTTACGGTAGCCAGATAGACAGCAAATATGAACAGATCCAGAATTATCCTGTGTCTTTTATTCGCGCGCCGATCATCGAATGTATTCTGGACGGTCATGAGGATGATGTGAAAATTCCCGCTATGATTGATGATAAGGCGGTATGGGTCGAATATAAAGATTTTATGGCAACAACATTTCACCCCGAACTAACACTGGACTTTCCTTCGCCGATGCACCAATCTTTTATAGGCAAAGTGGTCGCACGCATAGGCGAAAAAACACTGGCCGCATAAATCCACAGCCTGCATTGCAATACGGCGCTTTAACAATACCAAACTGAATAAGGATATAAGACAATGAGTGCAACTGATACCGGCAACCCAAAAGAGCAAGGTAATTTATTACCTGAAAGTTCTACGCTGGCAGTTAAAACGATATCTGATGTTGTAAAAGAACTGGTTGAGGTGATGGATAAAGAAGCTCATGCCTTGATTATGAATGATGGTATTGCGCTCACCTCGCTGGACGCAGAAAAAGATCAGCTATCGGTTAAATACGAACAAATGGCCAAAGAGTTCCGCGCGCGCGGTGATGAGTTTAAATCTGTCGATAATTTGCTGATCGGGCAACTCGAAAAACTGCAAACGGCACTGGCTGAAAAAACACAAACCAACATGGATACAATGGATCGTATCCGTGCCGAAAAAATCATTAAAGGCGAAATTCGCGTTTCTTCACCGGATGAGGATTAAAAGACCTGTATAAGCTGTGCAGGGTAAGGCCGGATAATCTATCGCAAGTTCCGTGTTTATCCGCTATTCGCGCATATCACGTATACATATATCGAAAATTACGATTTAAGCTTGAGCAGCAACACGCAGGACTGAGAAAATCTGGTCTGTTATTTGTGGTTCAACGGCTTGCATATCAGTCAGGGCAAGCTCATGGAGTTTTAGCTGTTTTTCTTCAGCAATCCGTACTATCTCGCCGGTAATGTGATGGGCGTCTCTGAATGGTTTATCCAAATTCATGACAAGCCAGTCGGCAAGACGAGTTGCTGTTGAAAAACCGCTTTCGGCCTCGCGCAGCATGATA
>JAUILO010000018.1 GCA_030432775.1 Alphaproteobacteria bacterium | reverse complement strand
TCTTGCGTATATTAATACCTCATATATATCAGCGAATTTTTTAAGACCAAAACAGAATAAAAGAATAAGAAGGACGACCATGAGCACGATCAAAGAAACAAAGCTATTAATTATCGGTTCCGGCCCTGCTGGCTATACAGCTGCAATTTATGCAGCCCGTGCAAATTTATCTCCCCTTCTTGTAGCCGGTTTACAACCTGGTGGTCAGTTAACTATTACAACAGATGTTGAAAACTACCCCGGCTTTGCCGAGATGATTCAAGGCCCATGGCTTATGGAACAAATGCAAGCGCAGGCAGAAAACGTCGGCGCGGAAACCATTTATGATTTGATCGTCGATGTTGACTTTTCAAGCCACCCTTATGTCGCTAAAGGCGATTCAGGAACAGAATACCACGCGCAAACCATAATTATCTGTACTGGCGCCAAAGCACGCTGGCTCGGCCTTCCTGCCGAAGAAAAATTCATGAATAAGGGTGTTTCTGCCTGTGCCACATGTGATGGATTTTTCTATCGTGGTAAGGAAGTGGCCATTATCGGCGGCGGCAACACTGCAGTTGAAGAAGCGCTATTCCTGACGAATTTCTGTGATAAAGTGACACTTATTCATCGCAGAGACGAACTACGCGCGGAAAGAATCATGCAAGAGCGTTTATTCAAGAATCCGAAGATCGAAGTAATCTGGGATAGCGTACTCGAAGATATATCCGGTGATGATAGCGGCGTTCAGGCTGTTCATTTGAAAAATGTTAAAACTGACGAAAAATCAGAGCTTGCCGTATCCGGCGTATTCGTTGCGATTGGCCATGATCCGGCTACCGATCTATTTAAAGGCAAACTTGAAATGGATGATGAAAACTACCTGATCACAGCGCCGGATTCGACAGCAACATCCATACCCGGAGTCTATGCCGCGGGTGATGTGAAAGATAAAACATACAGACAAGCTGTCACTGCTGCAGGAATGGGCTGTATGGCCGCGCTAGAAGCTGATAAGTTTATTGCAGCAAAAGAATCAGACGAATCTGATTCTCAGCAACATGCAGCAGAGTAAAATCAGCTCATAAGGCACAGCAACAAGAATAAGACACAACATACAGGTCACCTATGGATTGGGATAAGTTACGCATTTTTCACGCTGTCGCAGAGGCAGGCAGCTTCACCAGAGCTGGCGAAATGCTAAACCTCAGCCAATCTGCTGTTTCGCGGCAAATCAGCACGCTGGAAGAAAGTCTGGATGTCTCCCTGTTCCACCGTCACGCCAGAGGCTTATTGCTTACTGAGCAAGGCGAATTACTACAAAAAACCGCCAAGGATATTTTCGGCAAACTGGCGATGATCGAAGGGCAAATCCTTGATTCCAAACAAAGGCCGGAAGGCACACTGAGAATCACATCAACGGAATTTATTGGCGCAACTTGGATTGCGCCGAAATTAAACATCCTGCAAGCTGATCATCCGGATATTCAGCTCTCCTTACTACTAGATAACCGAATATATAATCTAGGTATGCGCGAAGCCGATGCTGCCATCCGGTTATATAAACCAGAACAACAAGACCTTATACAGCTTAAACTGGGCACAATTCAGTTTCATATCTATGCGTCTGACGAATACATCAATAAGCGCGGCAAACCTACATCCATAGAAGACCTACAGCACCATACTTTAATAGGCTATCCGGAAGGATTACCTGCTCCCTATGCAGATCCTAACTGGCTATTCCGTTTGGCTGATATTGACCCGGCACGAGACAATAATATTATTATGATCAACTCTATGCTCTCTATATATAGAGCCGTGAAAAATGGCTGCGGCCTTGCAATGCTACCAAGATACCTCACTCAGGACGATAAAAACCTGCAAATCATACTTCCGGATCAACGCCCAAGCGGGACAGATATGTACTTTGCCTATCCCGAAGATAGGCGACATTCGCAAAGAATAATGATTTTTAGAGATTTTCTACAGAAATTAGTTTCCGAAACAAAGTTCTAAAATCTGTTTTTTCAACTGATTCCCCTATTAAAATACATATATAACAACCACTTAACGCAGGTGCAACATGATATATATATAAGCGTCTTATGATATGCATAAAGTGCATATCGGGTATGCGCAATAAGCTGTGGTGCATGCCGCCCAAATCATTATATAACCTCACACATCGGCGCCGCTGGTGCCGACAGGATCTTCCCAGGTCCTACGTCTCCCAGACGTGAAACCTCCCTGTTCAACTCGCCGGATCTTTATGATCCGGTTTTTTTTGGTCGTTTTTTATCTGGTAATATTATGATCTAAATAGCCCGAATAGGCATAGCCATGCCTGATAATTTTGATATGCAAAAATGTTTAGAAAAATTCCATATAACCATGTACAACATGTGCATTCGTGCTTGAATGTACGAAAGGTCAATATCCGCTATATATTTCCCGCATACACGGTAAATGAATTGTGTCTTACAAATAAAGGTCTGTTATGAGTTCACTATCATTCTACGGCTCCGGTTACTCCGTCACATCGGCTATTCGCCACAATACTTCATTATTTTTACAAAAAGACGGAACGAATCTACTGATAGATTGCAACGGCATCTGCGGACAACAGCTCGCCCGGCAACATATTGACCTCAATTCAATCAAACATATCTACCTGACCCATGAACATATCGACCATATTGGCGCTTTGGCTAATCTAATACATCAAATGTGGGTCAGAACGTGCCTATATTGCGAGAAAGGCAATGAACGTACAGACAGACTGAATATTTACGCCAATAAAGATACAATTAAATGCGTTAAGGCTATGTTTGATTCTGTATATCTGTTTGATCAACCCGGCATGTTCCCGATTCTGTTCCATGAATTAAAAGGTGATGGCGGCGTCATTCAAATAGGTGATTTTAACATAGACTACTTCCCCGTTTCTCATAACGATACACCTTGCCTTGGTCTGGCAACACAAATAGACAGTAAGCAGCTTGTTTATTCTGCCGATTCTTCGCCAATTGATAATATTTATTCAAGATTGAAAGATGGTGATATTCTGGTTCATGATTGCAACAGAATCGATGAACCATTAAGCGGCGGACACACAACATGGGATCAACTGCGCGATATGCTCCCTTCCCTGCCTGATATTACCTTGTATCTGGTTCACTTGCCTGACACCCCATCCGTACAAGAAGAAGCATTCAAAGCTTATCTGAAGGCTAATTTCGGCGAGAAAATCTTTATGGGTGAAGATGGGCTTAAGGTGCAAATAACATAGATTTGCTATTATTGCGCTACCTCGCTTGCATAAGCAGATATATAAGCAAATTTCACAAAGCATTACAAACAATTTATTATAGAAAATAAGTTTGCAGAAATATTCAAATTTCTGTAAAAAAGACTCAGTTAATTAGAAGTAACTAATTCTTAAGCCACACAGGTAATAATAAGACAAAACGTGACTAGGGTTAGTTTATAAAAAAACAGTTGAGAGAGCTTCTATGTTAAATAACCGAGCGACTTTTACAAGAGCCAGCACGGGGGAACCATCCAAGGAACCCGATCTGATTTTCGCAATACGTTCTGACGCAAATCATGCTACGCGTGACATTGTCAGCCACGCAACAGAATACCTACTTACCCAGCCTCACTATGAAAAGATCCCCTATGAAAAGGTCGAATCAGAAGCCAGTTCAATCATCAAGAACGCCTATAAAAGCTGGCGCGATGATGTTGTCGGCATAATGGCCAAATATATTGATGGCGATAAATACAAATTACCTGAAAATTCTACAGTCGAAGCCAGCTATTACAGCAGTAAAAAGCTAAAGAATAAGGCCGTTGAAAACGCCGTACAGCTTGCCGGGACCATGACAGATATTCCACCGGTTATGGTGTCGCTTGACGATATGATCGGCGGCAGCGACGAACATTGGGCCGAGATAGCCTTTTCACGCCACTTCTCTTTAGAAGGTGATAGTCATTTTGGCTATGTCGGACGCCCCACAAAACAACCTATTGAAGAACAATTACAGAACTTAGCCCTCCATTTAAAAACACTTAAAGAACAATATGGCGGTAATATTCCTATCGTTTTAATGGAAGATAATGTCCGCAGAGCGCAGATGTTAAACTGGGTTATCGGCTTGATGGATGATTACGGCGTATTTGAAAATGCTGATCTTGCCGGCATATCTACCTGTTTTTGCTGTGCCAACGACGAAGAGCAAGCCAATATCAAGCATAATGGTAAGGAAGTTCCTGTGTCTGCGGTGCTGCATTTTGGAGATAAAAACACAGACGTGATCACCCCGCGTGATTTATTGGTCGATGGTTACGTCGTAATGGCCGATGAAACCATGTGCCGCTTGCCTGCTGTTTATATGGATGTCGCCAGCCTGATGAAAATTAATCCCGAGCAAGCCGATGCGTTCAAGCTTGAAGTGATCGAGCGCAATATCGAGTTTTGTGAAGAACTGGAAATTGAATTTGGCTGTGATGTACCTCTTGAATGGTTTATTGGTGCAACGGCTATTTCCCATGTCGCTGATATTCCGCTAGATACGCGCATGGCTACCGCCATGGAGAAGCTGGAAACACAGATCATGGAAAACATCGCAGGCGATATAGTACCCGAACAAGCCGCGGCCAAACCGTCAAACCGTCAACACCGCCGTTAACCCAGTATATACAGTGTGTAAAGCGCATCAAATAATCCCTTCAACGGACTTATAAACGTATAGCCATAATTATGCGTCTTTTCTATTGTACCTTCGTAAAAACACAGCGATAATTCCCCCATGCAAGATACACCGATAATAATAGATTGTGATACAGGCCGTGATGATGCGCTGACTTTATGGACCGCATTATCAATGGATCTGAATTTATGTGCTGTTGTGACCTCATACGGAAACAGTGCCCTTGACCAAGTAACCGATAACACAATGCGTGTTCTATCTGTTGCAGGACGTAATGATATATCTATCCTGAAAGGGGCGGCTATACCTTTACAGGAACACAAAAACCACAATGACATTGTCCTGCCGCGCCAAAAACAATCTGGCAACGGCCTATGTAATGTAAAACTTGCCGAATCTGTGCGTCCAATGCCCGAAGATAACAGCGCCGAAGACCTTGCGCTGGCCATCAAGGATATTGCGGAAAAAGAAGGTGCTATTGATTATTACATCACTGGCCCCGCAACGAATTTTGCCGCAATCAGCGCAATTTTGGGCAAAGAGCTGCCCCATTGCATTAACCGCGTGATTATGATGGGCGGAAAACTTGATCCGCTATGGTCTGCGATGCCGGGGGCTGATTTTAATCTGGCTTGTGATCCGTTTGCTGTTAAAGAAACCATGCATTCCGGTGTGCCGTTCACATTCGTGCCTATGAACACAACATGGCCTATTCATATCAACGAAGCAGAAATACAATCGCTTGAATCCGAAACACCAATCGGACAAACAGCAAAAGAAATTATGTTGGCTTATTGTAAATCTTTCTCTCCGGATCAAATCTTCCGTTTTCACGACCCTTCTGTTCTGTTTGTTCTCAAATACGCCGATAGTAAAACATCATACACACTTGATATCATCTGCGATGAAACCGATGAAAATTTCGGACGCCTTGTTGAAAGAGACAGCGAAAATGGTGGCGTTAAACTCACCATGTTCGAGCCCACAGAAGAAATAAAACAAAAAATACTTCAAGGTATCCTTGCTGCATTAACGCTGAAGCAGGTACAATCAACAGAAGATGAAGCGCAGCAAGCAACGTCATAAAGACAAACCATCACTTGAGCTCTGTATATCTCAGAGCCTGACACAACATTATTTAATTCGAGTATGTATTAATCATTGTGACCCAGAATAATAAAACAGTCGTAGCTCTATTTACCTATGGTGGCGGTATGCGCGGCTTGATACCCGCCTATATTATGAGCAAAATTGAAGAACGCACCGGCTACAGAATGGCCGAGATGGTCGATATTTTTGCGGGTCCTTCCACCGGCGCGATCCTAAATGCAGCGATTACGCGCCGTCACCCCAATAACCCGAAAAAACTATTATACAAAGCGCGCCACCTCGTCAGGTTTTACGAGCGCGATGGTCATAAAATCTTCCCAGCTGACCATTTCCGTGAATTTCGTGGTATTTTGCACGACTTCAACAACCGAACATTAAAAATCAGCCAGCTCAAATCTATTTTCAAACACGGGCATTATGACCCGCAGAATCTAGGTGAATCGCTCAAGGCACTATATGGTGATGCCAAATTAGGCGATTCATATTCATCATTGATTGTTCCGGCCTATAATATTGATAGCGAACAATTACAGGTAACAGAAGAAATCGACGAAGATGACAACACACCCGCGCGCACACAAAATAACTTCATGGATAAAGGGGGACATGCTGTATGGCTGAAAAATATCAGAACGGAAGACCGCCTGAACACAGCCCATAACAACATCCCAGATGTCAGCCTGTATGACGCAGTGATGGCCAGCACAGCTGCGCCGACCTACTTCCCGTGTCATCATTTTTCTGCATATTTTGACACACTGAATAAAACCAAACATTACTCGGCCATTGATGGCGGTATCTTTGACAACCCATGCATTAGTTATCTAGGTGCCATCCGCAGGCATATCCCCAAAGACCATAACCTTGTCATGATTTTGCTCGGCACAGGGCATACCAATCAATCCGTGACCAAAGATGACTGGAACCGTTATGGTGCGCTTGGCATTGTGGATCCGGTCAACGAATTGCCATTAATCAATATTTTCTTCCATGCCTCTGAATCTGCGTTGATGGAAACATTCGAAGAAGAAATGGGCGGGCACATTTATCTATTCAACAAATCAATGATTGAAAACGAGGATGTCCCGGGCGCGCCAAGCAAACAGATTGATGATGCAAGCCCCGAAAATCTCCAAAACCTTAAAGATTTTGCGCAAGATATCATCGATGAAAACGCGGCTGAATTCGACAAGGTTTGTGACCTATTAGTTCAAAACTACCTGCGCCGAAAAACCACCGAGGAAGCAGAACATGAAGCCTCAACAAGCAAAGCCAAGGGCTGTCTGTTTTCCTTTTTACGCAAAGATAAAGACAAAAAGAAAAAGAAAAAGGACGCCGCATAAACGCAGGCGCCCCTCCCTTTTTGAATTTTACTCACCCTATACAGATTACGCAGCTGCCTTGTTTTCAAGCTGGCTGCATGCAATTTTGATACGGTCACAGGCTTTTTGTAAAAGCTCGGTCGATGTGGCATATGAAATGCGGAAATGTGGCTCTAGACCAAATGCAACACCCGGCACACAAACAACCTTTTGTGTTTCCAGCAAATAGGCTGTGAAATCAGAATCTGTTTTGATGATATGGCCTGATGGTGTCACTTTACCAAGACAGCCCTCACAAGACGGATACACGTAAAATGCGCCTTCCGGTGTCAGGCAACTAATACCGTCTGCTTCGTTCAACAGACTTACGACCATATCGCGTCGTTCTTTAAACACTTCATTATGGCTTGCTAGAAATGACTGATCACCCGTTAGCGCAGCCTGCGCACAGGCCTGAGAAATAGAGCTGGGGTTGGATGTGCTTTGACTTTGGATTTTTGTCATGGCTTTAATCAGTTCAACAGGGCCACCTGCATAACCAATGCGCCATCCTGTCATCGCATAGGCTTTAGACACGCCGTTAATTGTCAATGTGCGCTCAGCAAGATCAGGCGCGACCTGTGCGATTGTTGTAAACTTAAACCCGTCATAAACGATTTTTTCGTACATATCATCAGACATCACCCAAACATGCGGGTGTTTACGCAGCACTTCAGCCACAGCCAAAAGCTCTTCGCGTGTATATGCCGCGCCAGTCGGATTGGATGGAGAGTTCAAAATCAGCCATTTTGTTTTTGGCGTAATTGCCGCCTCAAGATCCGAAGCCTGTAATTTGAAATTTGTTTCAACGCCGCAATCGACAAATACAGGTTTACCTTCGGCAAGCAATACCATATCCGGATAAGACACCCAGTAAGGCGCTGGAATAATTACTTCATCGCCCGGGTTCACAGAAGCCATCAATGCGTTATACAGAACCTGTTTACCGCCTGTACCGACAATCACTTCATCACGAGAGTACGTTAGGTCGTTATCTTTTTTGAATTTTTCAACAATAGCGTCTTTAAGCGCAAAAGTACCCGGAACAGGCGTATATTTCGTATCACCATTTCGAATAGCAGCTATTGCGCCTTCCTTGGCAAAATCAGGTGTATCAAAATCCGGTTCACCCGCAGCAAGGCCAATCACATCATCGCCTGCTTCTTTCATTTCCTTGGCCTTGGCAATAAGCGCCAAAGTCGGAGATGGTTTAATTACGCTTAGTCTTTGTGCAACAATGCCCATAATTGTTTTCCTTCCAATCGAAACGGTCAAATAATACAGCGAAACATTTATCTCATCCCCCTAATCAGGAACCTTTAAAATGCGTCACCGCGTATATACGGCTTTATATCTTCGATCACAATATCAATTTCAGGATCAAATACAATATCTTCATGACTAATCCATGAACAAAGAGGTTCTAATACAGGGTGTTGCAACGCATCACTTATATAACCACATAAACGGGGGATATGCTCAAGGTAGCGTGGCTTATCAAAAACAATTGCAAGTTTGATAAATTGTCCGATAACACGGCAATGGAACTGCGTTGCCAAAATTCTGTACCAGAGCGCAAAATGCTCGGCATCCTGATTACTCATATCACGGCAATAATAAGCCAGCATTTCTTCGCGCAGGGCTTTGGGAATTTCAACACGTGCATCTTCCAGCAAATTAGCCAAATCATATGCAAGCGGCCCATACATAGCGCCCTGAAAATCCAGCAGACCACAGCGTTCTAATCCCGCTGCGCCTGATAACAACATCAGATTATCACATTGGTAATCAACATGAACAAACCCCATTGGCGGCGGCGGCAATGATTTTTCAATATCATCCCACGCCCGCAGATAATCTTTTATAGTTCCGCTCGCTACCACTTCTTTGCGCAGGGTCGGCACATACCAATCCACAAGCCGTCTACGTCCTTCATGAACATGACTGCCGTAATAAGCCGGCAGCGGCGGCATAGAGCGCACAGTAAGCCCCCCCATATGGATAAGATTGTCTGTGGCTAGCTTATACAGATCTCCCCTACTCAGTCCTGTCGTAGGATTACTTGTAACATCTGCTATCTGGTCGCCCATCGCATCTGCTGGGCGATCCGCTTCATGCTGTGCAAGACGAAAAGAAAGATCGCCAAAATCTTCCAAAAGGATAAAACCCTTCTTATGGTCACACGAATAAATTTGCGGCACGCGAACTTGCTGTGCCGATAAATATTTTGCAATGCGCTCGTAATCTTTTGTCCGGTGCCCCTGCGTCGAAAGACGATGTCCATCGGGCACAGATTCCATTAAAATCGCGCTTTGCGCCTCATCACCGAAAGTGGTTTTATTCAAACGAAAATAGCGGCGCGAAGAGCTATCCTCGCCCACAGGCACAATCTGTGCCTCATGCCACCCAGCCTGATGCAAAAACATCAGACGGTTATTACTATTTTGTTCAAAAAATTCTTTCACAGACATAGCAATCAAGAATCAACAATAATGCTGATGATGCAAGTTATATTTGAAAAACTGTGATGTTAAATAGCGCGCAAGTCGAGCAAGATATCGTAACAAAGGCTATTATTCTTCAGTGGGCTTTTTACCTGTCATACGATAAATCGCATCGATATGACTTTGCGAGGCTTGCTTGCGATTGCGCGTGGCTGCTTGCGGCACGTAGGTTTCTTCGCCAAAAATAGCAGAATCGCCCGATAATGCGCCTAAAATCTCTTTGCCGAAACCTTCCGGTGTTAAATCCAGCGTTTCAGGCTCGCTTGGAACATGTATCTCTTCTGGCTCCGAACCCATTCTATGAATAACGCGGCTGACTGCGTGTGCGGTAATGCCTGTCAAATGCGGTTTGGTCAACCCTTGTAACAAACGGACATCTTCCATCGCCCATGCGATAACAAGCTGTCTCGTTTTGGTTGGATTACCCTTGGATTGGCGAAGCGCCTCTTTAATGCGCTCTTCTGCATATTCGCGGCTCATAATTCGTTCCTGCATTCGTTAATAGATACCAGCATAACCAGCACTAGAATCTATTTTAACACGATTAAACATATACGCCCTAGTGGTTTTCACTATTTGGGTTTAAAGCCAATAGTATTACCGCTATTCACCGTATTTCCTTTTGCCGGCTTTTCCAGCGGCATAAATGGGAAAGCTTGTCTATCAACGCCCTCGATTGAACTACCGATATCGGCATTAAAGCCGATAGATACCGGGCCGGATTTTCTAAAGCTACGCTGCTCATCAATCATTTTCACAATATCATCAGGCTGCACTTCACCCACAGGGAAACGACTTAGCAACTTGCTGGTTCTTGCAAAATCACCGATCACAACATCACTCTTTGCAACAAGCGCTGCCAGAGATTCCGGTGCGTCTTGCTTGAAGTATAGCTCAAATGCTTTTTCTGCTCTCTGCGCATCCAAAGGCAAAAGTTTCACATGGTGGGAGAATACATGAGTACATGAAATCGGCAGTTCCAACTTGCCGTCTTGTGATGTCACGGCAAATGGCAATTTATGCTCACGCGCTTTTTCGATAAAGACGCGCGCCAAACTTTCATTTCGCCAGTCATTGTCATTACCAGGTCTTGGCACAGTATGACCGATATCATGAATAATAAGAAAACGTCTTCCATTGGCAGCAGCATCAAATGCTGCTGCGACGTTTTGTTCCGGCGTTGTAAACTGGGTTGGCTGCGATAGCGAGGCCATCGAAACTTCCATCGGGTTCAGCATAGATTTTTCAGCCACATAACGCAGCATGTTGCTCACGCCTGTTCCGACATTGCCCTCTACTTTCAGCGCAAAAGGCTCTCGTGCGGTTGCGCGCTCAATCAAATGATCAAGAACCATATCAGTATCCGCATCTTCTACATTTAAAAGATCAGGATCAAATAATGTTGAAACACTGCCGTAATCGATAATAGCTTCACTGCTTCCGGCACTAATTCTGGCAGATGCGGGCAGAGCCATTTCAATAGCTTCAACGCCCTTACCGGTAATCGCTGCGCCTTCGGCTGCTTTAGCAATTTGTCTTGGAGCCGCGCTGTATTTACGCGCCAAGTTAATGACAGTTTCTTCCGGAAGCTCCAGACCTTTTAGTGCCAATTGCTTATCCCAGATTTTCTTCCGCACAAGAACGGGCGGTTCATCAACATAAAGCGAGAACGTAAAACGCTGACGCACGGCATCGTGGAATTTCTGCGGATCATTACCCGCCCATACAGTTGGTACAGGGTTATTTTCCAGCAATCTATTGACCGCGATTTTGCTTTCAGTGTCCGCGCTTTTATCTGTATCCGTTCCTTTGATCAACAGATCTTCGATCTCGTCAAAGAATGCGAGCGCTTTATCATCACCTTCAAGAAGAGCTTGTGTGCGCAATAACTGCGATAAACGAACTTTATCCGTAGAGCGGTTATCCTTAACAGGAGTTGTGCCGATTATATCGCCATCAACATCATACATCGGCGCATCATCACTATTATTCTCGCCGTCCTCACCCACAAGATAGACTTCTTTTTCAAGATGCTTGGCAATTGTCTTCACAAGCTCTGTCTTGCCGCCACCAGCAGGGCCATAAACCAGAATATTAACGCCTTTAATGCCTTTATCACTCGCGTTTTTCAACAGATCGATAATGTATTGAAGATCTTCGCCAATATATTCAAAATCAGCAATATCAAGATCCGTCGTTGCCGGCTTCCCAAGAATTTCACCAATAATAGCCGCATCATCCATATCTTCGCTTAACAGCGCATCCATCAAGTCATCATTCAAAGACGGAAGTACGGGGCTTAAATTATAATCAGCCTCCAAAAGACCGTAGCGCGCAAGACGGCTGCTGCCTGCATCAATGATCTTCGTTAATGTTTTATACTTTGACGGCATATCTAAAAGCTTGGCCAAAGCCGCTCCGTTTTTCTTCATATCGCCTTTGACAAATTCATTGGTGAAGTTGCGCAGATCATTATCCGTACCCATCACATAAGCAAATCTCAGGAATGCTTTTTCAACATCATTCAAACGTAAAAGTTCGGTCAAACGTGTTAAATTGACAAGGCTTGTCGGCTCATCTGCCACAGGGGCATTTTTAAGGCGATCTTCAAAATAAGCGCCGATCATGTCCCAATCTTTTTTGTTCACGCTATTGGGCTTTGCCACTTGTTCTGCCCTATAGAACACTGGCGGCGACTTTTCTTCATCCGGATTTTCATCATATTTGGCGCGGGCTTTTTTATTTGCAACAGGGAAACCGACTTCTTTCAAGTCTGTAAACCAGTTCTCGCATGTACTGGCGATATGATACGCCCCTGCTGTGCGATAATCAGTAGAACGGATAACATTAACGATATATTCCATCGCGGCGCGTTCTGAGAAGCTATCACTACCTGCGAGAAGTCTTTCAAGTTCTGCCGCTTCGAGCGCCTCTTTAGTTTTATCGTCAACCATTATTATTTCCTCCCGTATTACGAGTCTTAATTTATTATTATTTCAATTAGATAACGGATCAAACAACATTATGACCAATATTGCAAATATTTTTATGACAAACTTGCCAAAGATTGTGTCAAAGACCGAACGCCTTGCACGCGGCGCTCTACAGAATCCCAGCCGCGGATCGCCACTAACTTTTGATCAGGGCGCAATTTAATCGCACCTCCCTTTTCCTGTAACCAGCGCATCAGCCCATCAACATTTGGCGGTTTATTTTGATAAAACCCAATGACTGCACCTTTAGGGCCTGCCTCGACTTTATCAATACCCGCACGTTTACAGAATTGTTTGATCTCGACAATCTTCAGCAGGTTTTCAACCTCATCCGGCAGTTTGCCGAAACGATCGATCAGTTCGGCCGCAAATGATTCAATTTCATCCTTATCCTGCAAATCGGATAAACGGCGATACAAGCTCATACGAAGGGTTAAATCCTCGACATAATGATCAGGAATTAAAACAGACAGCCCAATATTAATTTGCGGTGACCAGTTACTCTGTGTTGCCGCCTGTGTATCGTTCCAATCTAATCCCTCACGTGTTGCTGCAACAGCCTCCTCCAGCATTTGCTGGTATAGCTCGACCCCCACTTCTTTGACATGGCCTGATTGCTTATCACCAAGCAAATTACCGCTACCACGGATATCCATATCATGACTGGCAAGCTGAAACCCTGCTCCCAGCGTATCCAGTGTCTCGATGACTTCCAGTCGTTTTTGCCCCTGATCCGTCAACTTTTTGACAGGATCATGGGTTAGATAGGCATAGGCACGCATTTTAGAACGTCCAATACGGCCACGAATTTGGTATAGCTGCGCAAGGCCAAACATCTCTGAACGATGGACGATCATTGTGTTGGCTGTTGGAATATCAATACCGCTCTCTATAATATTGGTAGCAAGCAACACATCATATTGCCCGTCATAAAATGCTGTCATTCTATCTTCGAGCTCTGCGGGGGTCATTTGCCCATGAGCTGCAATAACGGAGACTTCGGGGACAAGCTCTTTCAGCTCTTTTTCAAGATCGGCCATATCTTTCACACGCGGACAGACATAAAAACTCTGCCCCCCGCGGTAATGTTCCCGCAGCAAGGCCTCGCGAACAACCATCGGATCATAAGGCAGAACAAATGTGCGTATTGCAAGACGATCAATCGGCGGTGTTGTAATCAGTGACATTTCACGCACGCCGGTTAGCGCCAATTGAAGAGTACGCGGGATCGGCGTAGCGGTCAGCGTTAAGACATGTACATTGCTTTTCAGCTCCTTCAGGCTTTCTTTTTGCTTTACGCCAAAGCGCTGTTCTTCATCAACAATCAATAAGCCCAAATGCGCAAATTTCACTGTTTTAGCCAGTAATGAATGCGTACCGATGACGATATTCACTGTGCCATCGCGCATGCCGTCCCTAACCTGTTTTGCATGTGCCACCGGAACCAGACGCGATAATTGCTCAACCCTGATACCGGTATGCCGAAAACGCTTTTCAAAATTCTCGTAATGCTGGCGTGCCAATAATGTTGTGGGCACAACCAGCGCAACTTGCGTACCATTCATCGCCGCGACATAAGCTGCGCGGATTGCAACTTCGGTTTTACCAAAACCAACATCACCACAAACAAGCCTGTCCATTGGTTTGTCCTGCCCTAAATCATCCAGAACATTTTGAATGGATCGCTGCTGATCTTCAGTTTCTTCATAAGGAAAGCGCGCGGCAAATTCGTCATATACCGATGCTTCAACACGAAGCGGCTCTGCTTTGTTCAGCGCTCTCTCTGCGGCAATTTTAAGCAATTGATCGGCCATGATCATCAAATCTTTTTTGACCTTGCTCTTACGTGCCTGCCATCCTGCGCCGCCAAGCTTGTCCAGCTGTATCGTTCCTTCGTCACTGCCAAAACGCGAGAGGATTTCAATATTTTCAACCGGAACGAATAATTTATCATCACCGGCATAAATAATTTTCAAACAATCATGATGTGTACCGGCGGCCTTTACCGTTTCAAGACTATCAAAACGGCCGACACCATGGTCAATATGCACAACAAGATCACCCGGCACGAGTGATGAAACCTCCTTGAGGAAATTATCCGCCTTGGCGCGTTTTTTGGACTTACGTGCCAGCCTGTCACCCAGAATATCCTGTTCACTGATAACGCATAAATCCGGCGCTATAAATCCGTGATCAAGCGCAAGAATAGAAATGCCGATTTGCTGCACGCTGAGTTTTTTAAGATCATCGGGCTTTTTTACATCCACAAAATTGGTAAAGCCTGCGTGTTCCATCATCTTCAACAAACGATCACGTGACCCTTCACCATAAACAGCAATCAGAATTTTACGTCCATCTTTGCGATGTTCATCCATATACTTACGCAAAAATCCCAATACATCCCCGTCAGGCAATGCGCGGATATCGGCAAAATCACGCCCCTTTTTACCATCTGCGCTATATTGCTGGATTTTCAGATCACCTTGATCAGGCGCGCCAAACGGATAAAGCGCTTGTGCGCCACCAAACAGATTATCCCATTCATCACTTGTGACATATAATTCGGACGGATGTAGCGGTCTGTATATCGTTCCTCCCAGCGTTTCCTTGTCTTTGCTTCTGGCTTTTATTTTTGTCTCCGTTGCCTCTTCCAGCGTTTTACGCGCCTGATAAAAATCAACGATCTGTTCATGCCGTTCTACTCTGGACTGGTCCGCATGTTGATCCAGCGTCATCATTGCAGCGGGCACATAATCAAACAACGTATCCATATGATCAAAGAACAATGGCAGCCAGTGATCCATCCCGTTATAGCGGCGACCTTCACTAACGGCTTCATAAAGCGGATCAGATCCCCGCACGACACCAAAGCGCTCGCGATAAGAACTGCGGAACCGTACAATAGATTCTTCGTTCAAAAAGAACTCTGTTGCCGGAGTCAGGCTAAATTCTTTAATCTTCTTTTCGGTACGCTGTGTAATTGGATCGAACAAGCGAATACTTTCCACCTCGTCACCAAATAAATCCATGCGCACGGGCAATTCATAACCGGACGGGTATAAATCCACTATTCCCCCGCGTATGGCATATTCTCCGGCTTCGCGCACAGTATCGGTACGCACATAACCGTTGCTTTGTAAAAAGCTTTGCAAGGATTCCATATCAACGCGGCCATTTTGTACTGCGGTAAAGGCAACACTGTCAAAGGCGCTGCGTGGCGGCACGCGCTGATAAGCCGCATTCACCGTGGTTAACAAGATACGTGGACAGCGCTTTGCTTCATTCTTCCATGATATTAATTGTGCAAGAGCGGCCATGCGCTGTGCGACGATATCATTATGCGGCGAAACGCGATCATATGGCAGGCAGTCCCATGCCGGAAAAGACAGCACTTGAATATCCGGCGCGAAAAAATCGAGTAAATCCTTAAGCGATGATGCGCGATGATCATCAAGCGCCACATGAACCAGAACCTTATCTTCGGCCATAGTCTTGCGCGCCTGATCGGCCAGATACCGCGCATCCTGACCTTCCGGTGCGCCAAACACAGCAATATGCGCGCTGCTTACGGATAAGTTATTATCCGCGGCCTCGCCCTGCATATCTTCGTGCATGTCGTGTGCTTGTGTACTCATTTATATATCTTAAGTTCGGGTATTTTAACTTCAGCTATTTCAAAATCCGGCGCCGGAATTATGTGACCGGATTAAATTTATGATCCAGCAATTTTTGCAAAGTTGTTGTAACCAGATTGGCAGGCGCTTCTTCCTTGCCGGTAATCCAGTTATATAGATCAGGATCGCTATAAGTCAGTATCTCTTCATAGGCATCCAGCTCTTCGTCGGAAAAATCAGGTAAATGCTTATCAGCAAAGCTACCCATGATTAAATCCATCTCGCGCGTTCCCCGATGCCATGACCGAAACTTCAACCTTTTGGCCTTATTATCACGTAATTCTTGCTGCTTTATATCACTCATATCAATATATCATCCCTATCGCATGGATTTTTAATATGATCTCCCCCTTCAAAAAGCAACCAAAAGCTTATAGATTATTCAAAGACTTTGCCAATCGGCTTGATAGTGACAATAAAAAGACACTGAAAAAAAGACACCAAAATAATAAGACACCTAAGAGACATCAAATATAGATGGAAACAAAAACAAAAGCACTCATGAGGCCCTTTGCTCTGGATACTATATCACGTGCTTTAACAACGTTGCCCGGTGTTGGCCCGCGCAATGCCAAATTTCTGGAAAAGCTGGTTGGTGGCCCAAAAGTCATGGATCTGCTCTGGCATGCGCCAATTGATATTATAGACCGGCGTTTTACGCCACCCGTCAAAGACGCGCCCGCCGGAAAGGTTGCCACACTAACAGTGCGGGTTGACAAACACTTTCCCTCAGCGCGCAGAAATCTGCCTTACCGTATACAGTGTAGTGATGACACAGCGTCGATTACCCTTGTTTATTTTCACGCACGTAAGGACTGGCTTGAAAAACTATTCCCTATAGGCCAAACCGTTATCATTAGCGGCAAGATCGAATTTTATCAGGGACAGGCGCAAATGCCGCATCCTGATGCTGTCGGCACCGAAGAAGACCGCGCACAAATACAAACTGTCGAGCCTATCTATCCACTTACCAGCGGCATTACGAATAACACATTACGCAAGGCAATCGGCGCGGCGCTCACCAATGTTCCGGTTCTGGATGAATGGCTGGATCCAGCGTATAAAAAGCGCGAAAAATGGCCGGACTGGCATGACGCAATCAAGGCGCTACACGCCCCGCCAGGGCCAAATGGTCTTGAGCCCGAACATCCAAGCCGCATGCGTCTAGCCTATGATGAATTTCTGGCCGGTCAGCTTGCACTTGCTCTGGTGCGTCACCGCGAACAACGCAAAAAAGGGCGCGCTTTTAACGGCGATAACAGCTTGCGCAATAAATTGCTGGAAACCATTCCTTTCTCGCTTACAGGCGCACAGCAAAGAACCTTGCAGGAAATTTATACCGATATGAAATCCGAACTTGCAATGCTACGCCTTATTCAGGGCGATGTCGGTAGCGGCAAAACCATTGTCGCGGCGCTGGCCATGCTGGCCGCCGTTGAATGTGGTACGCAAGCGGCATTAATGGCACCGACAGAAATATTGGCACGCCAGCACGCAGAGAACCTCGGAGAGCTATTTGATGCCTGCGGCGTCCGGCATGTTACACTTACCGGCCGGGACAAAGGCAAAAATCGTGAACTCTTACTACAGCAAATCCGTAGCGGCGCAGCGCAAATTGTTATTGGAACACATTCCCTGTTTCAGGAAAGCATCGAGTTTTCCGACCTTGGCCTTGCTGTTGTCGATGAACAGCACCGCTTCGGTGTACACCAGCGCATACAGCTTTCATCAAAAAGCAAAGCGACCGATGTTCTGGTCATGACCGCAACCCCCATTCCCAGAACACTGACACTGACCAGCTATGGTGATATGGATGTCAGCCGGATTGACGAAAAGCCACCCGGACGAAAACCCATTGATACAAGGTTGATCCCTGCGGAAAAGCTGGATGATATGGTGGATGGGCTTGCCAGACAAATTCAGAAAGGCGAGCGCATATATTGGGTCTGCCCGCTTGTCGAGGAATCCGAATTTATGGATGTTGCCGCCGCACAAGAGCGTTATGAAATCCTGCAGCCGCGCTTTGGCGATCGTGTTGGCCTGATACATGGGCGTATGAAGCCCAATGAAAAGGATACCGTGATGGAAAAGTTCATCAAAGGTGAGCTTGATATACTTGTGGCCACAACAGTCATCGAAGTTGGCGTGAATGTACCGGAGGCCACTATCATTGTGATTGAACATGCGGAGCGATTTGGTCTTGCCCAGTTACACCAGCTGCGCGGGCGTGTCGGACGCGGCAGTGATAAATCATATTGTTTTCTGGTTTATAAAGGGCCGCTTTCACAAACGGCAAAAGAACGTCTGTCAATTATGCGTGACACCGAAGACGGGTTTATCATTGCCGAAAAAGATCTGGATTTACGTGGCAGCGGCGAGATTTTGGGTACAAAGCAAAGTGGTCTTCCCGGGTTTAAATTGGCACATTTTCCAGCGCATAAAGAATTGCTACAAGCCGCAAGAGACGATGCACGACTGATCATTGATAAAGATCCGGAGCTTAAAACCCCACGCGGTGAAGCTTTACGGACGCTTTTATATTTGTTTGAAATGGATCAGACCATAAAATATATGCGTTCTGGCTAACTCTGGCGTCCTCGTTTTATTTCTGACTAATCAATATATTCCCTCTATTATAAGATATCAGTTATCCAATATGCGATGATACAAGCTGGCGACCATTCCCTGCCCGCACGGAGTCATCTTGCATTGCGACAAATTTACCTGTATGTGTTATGGAAATAAAACTTGCTTTTTCCGTATATTTCGTATATATTCCCAGCACATAAAGAAATACGAGGGTTAAATGGCACAGTACAAAGCAACAGCTGCGGACGCTTCCGCGCAAACAGGTTCTCCGGAAAACATTGAAGAAAAGAAACGCAAAAAAATTGGCGAAGGCGCCAGTTTTGCTGAATATCTGGCAATGTTATACGGTGCGGATACAAGCATTTTCTCCTACCCTTTCTGGAAAGATGAAGGCGAAGCACAGAGCTTAAACGGCGATGTTGAAACAATTATCGCGGGCACGCCAACAACACAAAATTTTTTAAACTGGATCAATAAATTTGAATTCGCAGAGGGCACAACACCGCCTGCAGATGCGACAGGAACTATCACAGCTACTCTTCCAACCCATAATGTGGGATCGGAGCTGCAAATCGAGATCACATCACACACAATACGCAGTGACCTTGATGAGCTTGATCTTGGCGAAGCATTATACAATGCGTTTAAAATGGCGCTTCTTGCCAAAGCCAACCCGAATTTTGATCAGGGCATAGAGCTTGAAGGCACAGAAAAAGAAATGACTGTACTGTATCTGGCCGCACTTAAGCTTGGCTTTGCTGACAAAATCATCAATAAACCAGCCAGCATTGACGGCATTCTTGCCTCCCAAAAAGAGGGTATCGATAGTATCTGGGAACAATTCGTTCAAGATACACAAGCCCTGAATACACAGCCTGGCGCAGATCTTGAAAATGATGACGCAGCCCTTGACGAAGAAGCCGCACCGGCAGAAGAAGAGCAAGAAGAAGACATTACTCCTGAACTTGATGCAAATATAACAGAATTTCTAAAACTCCATGTCGAAGCCAACCAAGGTGTTGCGCCGAGCGATGAGCAGATCCAGACATTGTGGAACGGTTTTAATGACGATACAAAAAAACACGCCGCGCAGAATGCAACAGATGAGGCGATTGAAGGTTTAAAAGAGACAATTGCTGCAGCAAAAGACAAGCAAGAGCCTATTGAAACAGAGCTTACAGATGCTCTTCGCGAGCATATTCAGCACGGTTTCAGTGCGCAGCTTGGTGAACTTAGTGAAGAGCAGATACAGGCACACTGGGCGCATCAAAAAGAACATACAAGAGCGCAGGTCAAAGCCTTTGCTGATCCTGATCCTAAATTCTATGACTACATCAAAAAGCATGCTTTCACACAAACACGCATTAGCTTGACCGATGAACAGGCCAAACAGGCGTGGAAGGCCCTGCAACCGCAAGAGCGTATGGTTTTGCAGGTTCAGATCGATGCCATGATGGAAGGGCTTGATGAGGAGTTTGATTTAATCGAAGTTGCACAAGACATACCGGTCAGCGTGAATATCGGCGAAGGGGTGAAAGAGCATTTATCACGTTACCTGAGCGCGGTTCTTCGCGTCTCAGACATCACAGAAGAGCAAATCGCAGAATTTTACGTCAATAATGGCGGCGTTATTCCAAGCGAAGCCGAACTTGAACAAGCGCTTGAAGATGAAGCGGCTCCGGCTGGACAAATAGAAAGTGACTCAGCAGAAAACAACACAGCAGAACAGGACACTGCGCCAGAAGACATCTCCGAAGCTCTGGCAAATGCCAACGCCTCTAATGATCCAGCCGGTGAAGTTGCCAAAGTGCTGGCAAGCGGCGCTACGGAAGATGCAGACGCACTGGAAAACACAGACGGTGAGTTTGTTGACGAGGCAGATATCCTAAAAGCAGAAGATACAGCAGTAAAAACAGCAACATCGCAGGCGATGATTGATGCGGCAAGCTCTAATGACCCGTCAGGCGAGATTGCAAAACTGACCGCAGACGCAGCAGCACAGGACTATGAAGATCTTGAAGCAGGCAGAAGGATCGCTCCACCGAAATCAGGTGATGATGATGAAGCCGGCACAACGGCGTCACAAACGATAATTGATGCCGCCAATGCAGAAAATCCATCAGAAGTACTGGCACAGGCAACAGCAGATGCAGCAGCCGAAGATGCCAAAGCATTTGGTTTGATTGATGATGATGAAGATATTCAAACAACTCCGCATACAAGCCCTATTGACGAAATTGCAGCATCAGATAACGCATCTGAAGATCTGGCAAAGCTTATGGCTGGCGGCGCTGCTGCTGATCATGAAGCATTTGCAGGTGACATAGATGAGCAAACAATCGCGCCTATTCCTGCGGTCTCAAAAGCCAAACAGCAACGTCTGCGCGGCTTTTTGAAAAGCACATTTGGTAATGCCGCATCAAGCAATCTGGAAGATTTTCGCCAGACATGGAACGCTATGGAAGCAGGACAACAACAAGACTTGCTCGCCCATGTTGGCGTTGAAAGTGAAGACGAGCTTTCTTATGTTGCAACGGCGGCTTATGAAGACGGTATACTCTCGATCCTGAACAGACATATCAATGACGCAGCATTCGAAATTTTAAAAGCGGCAGGTATCGACGAAGATACATATCGTGATGTAAGTGCAAATATTATTAATGCGGCTGATGCGCGCAATAAGGCCGTACAGGAAACCACCGGCATGTCTGTAACAAAGGTAACCGCCATATTAAAGGCCATGGATGCTGAAGGACTGACAAGCTATAAAAAAGGTACAACACGCAGCCTGAACGTAAATAATGAAGGTGTATTGAAACTGACAAAAAAAGAATTTGCAGCCGCCAGCGCCGATAGCGCAGAAGATCAGCAGGAAATATCGAATACACAAAACAGCGATATTGCTGCGGATACAGCTACTGCAAGCATAAGCATCACAGAGAGCGCAATCACCGAAGGGGATAACTTCCCTGATGAACTACTTGCTAATCTGAATGACGCATATTCGGCCAGTGAAGCACGCGCCATTGTAGAAAACTGGCATAATACTGATGATAAAGAACGTATCGATATTGCTTATAAAATTGGAGCGGATCTAACGAGCCCGGATAACAAGACTGGCGCAGCGCCATCGAATAAAGCACAACCGAAATAACTTTTAAATACAATACGGATATTCGCGCAGAACGGATATTCGCGCAGAGAGACTGTACCAAGCAGAGAGACTGTACCAAGCAGAGAGACTGTACCAAAAAGAATACACACCCTGTAAAGCCGCCTTGATTAACCCTCGGGCGGTTTTACTTTTTTGAACCGGTCTTATTGGCTGGTGTTTTCTTTGTTGAAGATGTCCTTGTCGAATCCTTACTTTCAGCTGTCTTATTGGCTGAAGTCTTGCGAGTAGATGCCTCCGATTTTTTTGCCGCTTCCTTCTTTGTTGCAGTCTTCTTTGTTGCATCTTTCTTGCTTGTCGTCTTCTTACTTGCCTCCTTCGGCTTGGCTTTACTTTTTACAGCGCTCTTTTTCTTATCTTCCTTCTCTGTATCTGATTTTCTGGCGCTCGACTTTAAAGCGGCATGTTTCTTCGGTGCCTGCTTGCCTTCGACCATACGATCCGGCGGTGTAATAATACCCGCAGACACAATCAGCTTTGCAGCTTCTTCGACTGTCATATCCAGCCATTTCAGCTCTTTCTTCGGAACAAATAACAAATAACCGGAGGTCGGATTTGGTGTTGTGGGAACGAATACATTGATCGTTTCATTATCGGTCACACGCTGTACCTCGCCTTTTGAATAACCGGTCACAAAACCGATAGACCACACACCTTTACGCGGATATTCAAGCATAACAACATCGCGAAACGCTTGTGACTGGCTCGTCATAATAGTTTCGAATATCTGTTTAATCGCTTT
>JAUILO010000180.1 GCA_030432775.1 Alphaproteobacteria bacterium | reverse complement strand
TGGCGATAATCTTTCTTTCAATTACGTTATTACCAAGCCTGCTTCTAAGCTACTTTTCGCCTTTATTTGTTGCTATTGTATGTGGTTTTATCCACGGCTATTTTGTCTATGCCTTGGCCCGGTTGTTGTTCCAATTGTTCCAGTTCTTCTGTTTGGAAATATTTGAAACCTGTGTATCGCGTCCGGCTTCGGGTGCGACTACTTTAATTTTCGATTTTCCGACTTTCTTTTCTGGCGCGGCATCATCTTTTGGCTGTGGCATAATGCCCTGAATGACGCTGTTTTTGTCGGTTTTTTCCGTCGCGGTACTGGCCTTTGGTTCTTTGAGTTTGATTTTCGGCGCAGCCTTGGTCTGATAATCAGGATCACCGTAATGTGATAGCCAGCCAAAGAAAGATGATACGCAATGGGCGCTTAACAATACGGCAAAACGTGCCACAGCAAAAAGATTAAGCGCGGCCTTGATCATGGTTTCGCGTTTGATCGCAGAAGCGTGAATGAAAAATGCGGTGGCGATAAAGGCACTGATAACGGCAACGATGGTGTGAGCGTAAGTGCCGATAAGGCTTTGTGTTATACCTGCGATGGCATTTAATATCAATGCGCCTCCACTTCCGCCAAGATAGGCATGTGGCGTCCATGCTTGTGCAGGAATACGCGCCATGCATATGGATGTAAACATGACCGCACATAGAAGTGTGATTATACGGATATGGAAGGACGAGATTTGAATTCTGCGCCAGAGTTTAAAGCCCCAGATTAAAAATATTGCCCCGAATACTGCGCCGCCGAGCCCTAATGTCTGGATCAGAAAGTCTGATACATAAGCACCGGGTGTCCGTAATATGTTGTGAATAGGCGCGCTGGTTGTGGCGCTGGCCGTATTCCATGATGGGTCGGTATGGCTATAGCTCATGATACTGAGTAGGATAAAAGCACCAGATAAAAGCAAGGTCAGGGCGCTGCCGTCAATAATACGACGCGCAAGAAACATATGCAGAGTTTCAGGAAGCAATGTTCTTTGTTTTTTCTTTTTGCTTTTAATAATCTTGGAATAATGGCCCATAAGGGTGTCCTGCTTGATAAAATGGATAGGTGTAAAGAAGAAATTCTTCGTGTGAAAGGTTCCTGTCGGAGCCGTTGATCTTTTATTTTACAGATTATAATGCGGTATGACAAGCATGAGCAGTTAAAAAATTCATTGTGGCATCATGGTGGAATCATAGCCATAGCAAGGGGTTATGAGCTGATTTGTGGGTATTAATATTCGAGCAGGATTTCTTAACTTTTTGTTAACCTTTTTCGCGTTTCTTAGGGGATATGATTATGCATTATTTTTTTATTGGTTTATTAGAAGTATCGGCGATTTGAAAGAGATATAGATGGGTTCTGCCAACACGAAAGCAACACCGAATTGCGGTGAAACCATTCTTAACCAGACAGAACTAGATCAGTTTAGCGTGTATACATTCGCGCCTGAACCAGCAGCTTGTTCGCTGGATCCTGCTATGCAGCTTCCAAAACGCGGCACCTGCTGTTATTGGGAAAAGGTCGATACATTTACCGATAAACTCACGGCGATTACCACTGCGGAAGATTTGTTCCGCTCCGGTCAATATGGCCGAGTCGAGATCAAGCAGAAATCATTTAATAAAAGAGTGCAGCGCCATGTTGATAGCACAATTGTTGTCTTGGGCGAAAAAACAGCAAAGGAATATCACTTTACTGTCTCTGCGGCGCTGGCCTGTGCATCCGGTATTGCGGCAATATTAATATGCGGCATGCTCATACGTGTACTGATCATATAAAGAAATATGCGCAAATGATCATCTGCGCATGTTCTTCAAATATAATATTGAATAGATCTTGATTATTGCTGGGCTTGTTCGTCAGCAAGATGACCTGTTGGATCGCTTTCAACAAGTGTAGCCACTTGTTCGAATACATTTGCGTTTTCGGCCATTTGTTCTGTTAGTTGCTGGTTTTGTTCTCCGATAGAGCGGAAAAATTGCGCGGCATCTCTAAGTAAGCGTGCAGCAAGCTCTGCGTGTGTAGGCGTGGCCATGTTAAATCCTCGTTGGTTTTTTGGGGATTGGTTAAATCCAGTCAGTGACTGTTGTAAGCATACAATTTTCAGATTGTATGGCAACCCCCAGTCTGGATATAAATACAGCTATTTACGCTGATATATCGTCTTTATGCCTCATGGCGGAAAGGATGGGCCTTATATGTTCCCAATATACGCACTTCCTTGGCAAAGAAACCCAGTTCTTCCATTGCAAGTTTCAATGATGTTTCATCAGGATGACCTTCTACATCACAATAAAACTGCGCCGCTTGGAAGTTTTTATCAACGTAGGACTCCAGTTTAACCATATTGACGTTATTTGTCGCAAACCCGCCCATACATTTATAAAGAGAGGCCGGAATGTTGCGCACCGTGAAAAAGAAGCTCGTGATAAATAAATCACCTTCAACAAAATCCGGAACGTCCGGTGTTTTGGACAAAATAACAAATCGTGTTGTGTTTTTGTTATCATCCTGCACATTTTCAGCCAGAATTTTAAGTCCGTAAATCTCGGCAGATAGCGGAGAAGCAATAGCAGCGTGGGTTTTGTCCTGTATGTCCGATATATATTTAGCAGCACTTGCCGTATCCGCATGGACGTGCGACTCGAATTTATGTTCGCGAATGATTTTACGGCATTGCGGAATGGCATGCACATGACTGTGGACATGTTGTATATCGCTGATTTCCGCATCCTTCGTGCCCATAAGAGCATGGCAAACGGGCTGGAAATGCTCATCTATAATATGCAGGTCACTGCGTGGTAATAAATTGTGAACATCGGCGACGCGCCCTGCCAATGTGTTATCAATTGGGATCATTGCCGTATCGGCTTCGCCTGAGCTGACGGCATCAAAAGCGTCCTCGAATGAGGCGCAGGGAATGGTCTGTCCCCCTGGGAAAGCGGCCTGACAAGCCATGTCCGAGTATGTACCGTGGATGCCTAGAAAAGCTGTTTTATTTGTTCGCGTTGTCATATGATTGTGCTAAGTTGTGGTTGATTTTTTTTACTGTTCCTAAAAATATTCTAAGATATTGATTTATAGTCTATATGCGATAAAACTATATTTGTCGATATTTGTTCACTAGAACAAATGGGAACAGTGAATAGAAAGATGCGTATCTAACAAGAAATATAAGGCGTTGTTTGATGGATAATATGGAGTTTAACAAAATTTTTGCAGCTATTCTTGTCGCAGGCATAATAGCTATGCTGAGCGGGTTTATCGCTGACAAGTTGTATCATCCGAAGGATTTGAAAGAAAATGCTGTAAAAATCGAAGGCATTGAGTCTGGCGGCGCGCAAATAGCCAAGAAAAAGACAACGGCAGACCCTGCGATTCACCTGATCGCAGAAGCAGACGTTGCCCGCGGACAAAAAATAGCTAAAGCCTGTGCGGCATGTCATAACTTTGAAAAGGGTGGTCCAAATGGCGTCGGCCCTAATCTATGGGGGATCGTTGACAGGCATAAAGCTGGCGCAACTGGTTTTGCATATTCAGATGTATTAAAAGAGCATAGCTCTGAAAAATGGTCATATGCTTCGTTGAACCAATTCTTGTGGAAACCAAAAGCATATGCGCCGGGTACGAAAATGAACTTTATTGGTTTGAAAAAGCCTGAAGATCGCGCTGCCGTTATCGCATGGCTGAGAGAGCAATCAGCAAGTCCAGCAGCGCTGCCAAGTGCAGCCGACATTGCGGCTGAAGAGGAAAAATACGGCGTTGAAGAAGAGCCGGAAATGCCAGCGGCGGAAACGGCACCTGCCGCGCATCACTAGGAAAATATAGATTTTTAAGATAAACAAGCACCGCCTTTTGGGCGGTGTTTTTTTATGTGCGGCTTTGTCTTCGGGAATGCCGTTTGTCTCTTTCCATGGCGAAGGACAGGGCGGGTAAGCGCGTTCTGCATATGTTTTGTAGATTATCAAGGTTGCGCCAAGGCATAACGAGGCATAAAGAGAAAAGAATACGGCTTTACGACTCGGCTTTTTTGTCCCATTTACCAGTGTCGCTTTGTT
>JAUILO010000179.1 GCA_030432775.1 Alphaproteobacteria bacterium | reverse complement strand
CGCCGCTTATGAAGCAGAGCTTGTTCATATGGTTAAAACAGCCTGCGCATATGATGATGGCCCGATCGCCTTCCGCTATCCGCGCGGTGAAGGCACAGGCATAGAATTACCGGCTAAACCGCAAATACTTGAAATCGGTAAAGGCCGGATTATCCAGAGCGGAAATGATGTTGCACTACTGAGCTACGGCACACGTCTTGAAGAATGCAAAAAAGCCGCCGCTATATTAAAAGACAAGCACAATATAAGCACCACAATTGCCGATGCGCGTTTTGCCAAACCACTTGATGAAGAGCTGATTGATGATTTAACCACAAATCATGACACTGTGATTACAATCGAAGAAGGCTCGCGCGGCGGCTTTGGCAGCTTCGTCCTTGAATATATTGCGGGTAAAGCTTTGCTTTCATCCGGTACAACTTTCCACACCATGCATTTACCTGATATATTTCAAGATCATGATACACCGAATAACCAATATGCCGCAGCTGGCCTTATGGCTGCAGACATCGTTGCAAACGTATTGAGATTACATACACGATGATAGAACAACAAAAAGCGCCTACGATCGTCCTTTTCGATATGGATGGCACAACTGTACGACATTTAAATCCGCGAATACTTCAAATTCTCGAATGGCTGGATGATCTGGCGCATAAAATAACAAGCTTTTGTTCCAAAATATTCAAACGCAAAATACAAAGTCCGCAACTGGTCGGTTTTCGCAAAGGAAAGCGTAAGAAGCTATTTGTACATCGCGCCTTGCACAAAATACGTCGCAAAGAAGTCGGGCAAATTGTCGAACCCTGCCCCGGTATTTATGATGTGCTGGAGCTTCTGAAAGAAAATAACGTGCGAATGGGCATCATCAGCAATGGTCTGGGCAAAGGTTACGGTCATGATATTCTCGATACTTTCCAGCTAAAGCATTATTATGAAGTGACCATCTTCCGTGAAGACATTCCGCGCGCCAAACCACATCCTGATCCGATATTAAAAGCAATAGAAGAGCTAAAACCAAAGTTAACAGAAAATGACATCATCTGGTATTTTGGTGATCGTCAAAAAGACATTATATCTGCGCTGGCTTCAAAATCTCATTTACCATGCCCGCTAGAGCCATTTGCATATAATTTAAACGCAGCTATCGCTATATTACAAAACAATATTGCGCCGGATCATATCATTATGGGCTGGCCGGATCTGGAAACAAAGCTGCAGCGGATCTTTGCAAAAAAGAATACGACTAATGCTGCCAAACAAGACCAGCAAGCCGCCGAATAACCCGCCACACCCCACAAATCATACAGCCACCAACAACCAAGCGCCTAACACGCTTATGGCTGTCATCTAGAAGACGGGCCGTCTAGAGGTCTGACGAAGCTCTAACGAAGCTCTATGGCCTGTGATTGAATACGCACATTCTGCATATTTCTGTCTTGAATCAATCGCTGCGCTACCGGCTCTGCTGATTGCAACAGCGGCGCATAAGTCTTGAAGCTACGCCCCATAGAAACCTGTGCCTCGAACAATGAAAGCAACTGCTCAATAGCAGTTTGTGCTTTTGGCATGATTTTTATATTCACATGATAACGATCCGCCCCGCCAACAAGCGAAGCTGCATAATCAAGCGCCTGATCAAGTCCGCCAATCTCATCCACCAGCCCAACCCTTAACGCCTGATCACCAGTCCACACACGGCCACGCGCAATTTTATCAACGCGTGCCATAGGAATTCCACGTCCGTCGGAAACACGTGTTGTGAACTCATCATAAATATAATCCATCAGATAATTCATGCGCTCGGTGCCTGTTGCGTTAAATGGCAGGTTCATCGACCACATACCCGCATTATCCCCCCAACTCACGTAATCCCAATGAATACCAAGCTTTGGCCAGAAATCTTCTAATGCGATCTTACCGCCAGCCACACCAATTGATCCGGTAAAGGTTGAAGGCAACGCAAAAATCCGGTCTGCATATGTTGAAATCCAGTAACCACCGGATGCAGCAACCGCGCCCATAGACACAACCACTTTCTTATTCTTCTTCTGTGCATATTGAAGCGCATGCAAAATTGTTTCGGATGCAGTTGGTGAACCGCCCGGACTGACAACCCGCAGGACAATAGCGCCAATCTCCGGATCATCTGCAGCTTGCATAATATAGCCACTCATATCATCCGCAGCTATAACCCCATCCCCTTGACCGTTAGAGCTCTGCATAATATTTCCAACAGCATAAATTAACGCAATTTTGTCCATGCTTTGGCTTTCGGGCACAGGCTTCGCCTTCAATATATGCAAATAATCATGTAAATCGATAAAGGAAACATCATAAGCCGGATCGGGAATTTCACCGACACTAATAACCGATGCGGTTTGTTCGGATACGCTAGCCTCAGGCATGGGCAGGTTTTCAAAACCGTCTAATGTCTCAGCCTTGTTCTCTTGAGCAGCATCACGCTCGTTCTGCTCTGGCGCAACGACCTTATGACCTGTTCTGAGCTTAATCTGTGCTGTTAAATCAGTCGGATACCCCAAACGATCTATCAACTTATGCTCCAGCGCTTCATTACCCGTAAACAAGCCCGAAGAAACCAGTTTCACAAACATATCTTCTTCAATGCCGCGTGATCTGCTAACCTCACTGGCGATACGTCCACCAATACTATCCAGAACAGATTCCAGAACTTCGCGGCTTTCATCGCTCATCGTATCACTCTTAAAGCTTTCAAATACACTTTTATATTCTTTGCGCTGAAAGAATTGCGGCTCAACGCCTAACTTATCAAGCGCGCCTTTGGCAAAAGGAACTTCAGCTTGAATACCCGGAATGGACACAACGCCAAGCGGCTGCATCCAGATCTCTTCAAAAGCTGTGGCTAAATAATAAAGACCGACACCCTGCCCTTCATAAGAAGGGGCATATATATAAGCAAACTTACCTGATTTGCGGAAACGCTGTAATGAATCACGAAGCTCCTGAATATGGCTGATGCCAATCGCGCCACCATTCACTGATAATACAAAACCTTTGATGCGTTTGTCTGTGGCTGCTTTATCAAGCGCCATTGTAATCTGCCGGATCGTATAAGGTTTATTGGTAAAATTATACGGGCTCAGCTGAACACTATGTTCAATAACCGGTGTATCAAGCTCCATCAACAAAACCATTTCGTCCGGTAATGGGCCGACAGTTCCAGCCATATAACGTGACGTGAAGAAAATACTGATCGCTGCAGTCAGCAAGATTATAAAACCGACCACCGTGCAAGTCTTTTTAAAGGCCGTCCAAAGAATTTCAAAGATGTTCCATTTCTTTTTCGCTGGCGTCTGTGCGACGGCATTGGCTTTGGCCTTTTCTTTTTCTTCTGCCTGCGCCTTAGTGCGCAAAATCGCAGTCAACGGCATGCGGCGTTCGACCCGCCCCTGTTTGATTGATTTTCTCTCAGCAGTTTTGTCAGACTTGATTTTATCAGACATGACGTATCCTTCATTTTGGATTGATATGTATAAATTTAGTACTACACGTGCTGTTCCGCTCAGCGTAAAACCTACATGCACTGGGCCTTATGGCGCAAATAATGATCTGCAAGAACGCAGGCGACCATCGCTTCGGCCACAGGAACGCCGCGAATACCCACACATGGATCGTGACGGCCCTTTGTAATGACTTCTGTTTCATTACCATTTACATCAATGCTCTTCTTGGGTGTTAGAATAGAGCTTGTCGGTTTAATCGCAAGCTTTGCGACAATATCCTGTCCAGACGAAATGCCGCCCAAGATACCGCCCGCATTATTAGAAAGAAAATATTCCCTGCCATCTTCACCCATACGTATTTCATCAGCATTTTCTTCACCGCCCAGCGCGACACAATCAAATCCGTTACCAATCTCAACACCTTTGGCGGCGTTAATAGACATCAGCGCTTTGGCCAGGTCTGAATCAAGCTTGTCATACACAGGCGCGCCAAGCCCTGCGGGTACACCACTTGCATGCACTTCTATCAAAGCACCGGCACTGGAACCTGCCTTGCGTTTCGCATCCAGAAAATCACTCCAGAGCTTCACAATTGATGCATCAGTCGTAAAAAACGGATTATTTGGAATTT
>JAUILO010000178.1 GCA_030432775.1 Alphaproteobacteria bacterium | reverse complement strand
GGATAATTGAGCAATTGAGGAATACCGGAACTGAATCGGTTTTTGATCTGACCACAAGCCAGATCGATCCGCTATTCCGGAAAGCTAAAAAGCGCACCATGATTGATGATCTACACTGGCATGATTCGCGTCATACTGCAATAACCAGGCTTGCAAAAATATTTAATGTTCTTGAGTTGGCCAGGATGGTCGGGCATAAAGACCTTCGCATGCTGCAAATTTATTACAATGAAACAGCTGAAGAATTGGCTAAGAAACTGGATTGACCACATAAGGATACATGGCTATGAAATATGAATATCACCTTAAATATTGGGGCCAAGTTCAAAACGATAATTGGATAGAGAAAGACCTTGGTATCCAAGAAACGGATTTCTGGTTTTCGACTAAACAAGATAGAGAAGCCTTCAAACAAAAACTGGAAAGTGTTGCAGATAAGCACTCAGTGATTATTGCTTTTGATGAGAACGAAGGTACAGAAGTAAGAAAAAAGACAATAGCAAAAATCACTTTCACATTAAAAGACGGAACTGTAAGGAACATTGAATATGACTTTGGATACGCATATCCGCCTGATGCGGCGTACTATATGTTCAATGAAGGAAGTTACTCTTGTGATTGTAACAGGAGTATCATAATTAATGAAACATATGATAATATGGAAGAACTTGATTGCGGGAAGACTATCAGAATAACTAGCTTTGTTATCGAAAAAGTTGACCCAAATGCAAGAGAAAGTGCAGAATTGATCCAATATGAATGATCGGAGGGCTCCATGAAAACGATTGCCTTTATTTTGTTAATTGCAGTATCTTCGTCAGCATTCGCCAGCGGATACAACACGCCCAAATATCAAACGCTCAACCAGCGTTACGAAGCTATTGAGGCACAGAAGCGCGAAAACATGATACGCGGTATGGAAAGGGAAGTTTGGGAAACCGGCAGAATATCTCCGAAAACGCCAGCCGACGTTTACAATCTACGCGAAGGCTATGGTTATGACGGTGGCATATCTGTGCCGGGAGTGAATTATCCAGATAATTACGGCTATTGATACATGCGCAAAATTATTGTCATTATTGTCGGTTTGCCGATCATGGCATTTGCGTATACCGAAGAACACCGCATTGAAAAAGATGACCGGTATTACCTGTACTATATGAGCAATCCTGACGAGCGCTCTAAATTCCAAACTGAAGAAGCCAGGCTAAACAACATGATGTTGCGGGAAATGCGCGATAATGATAACCGCATTACCCGCAAGAATAACGCTGAACTGGAATGTATAAGGAAGGGTGATAGTTATGATGTTTGCCGCGAAAAATACGGTTACTGACGTTTTCTTTCAGTCTTCCTTGCTTTATCAAATTCACCAAGGAAATCATCATAAACCCGCTGTTCTTGTAACTCAATTTCCTTAATCTTCAACTTCTTGTCAGCTTTCGACAGGGACTTATCCTGCTGAATATCCAGTACCCAATCACGCTTGGCTGCGGCCATTTTAGCTGAATCACCAGCAAACTTCAGAAGCCATATGATTTCCTGATTTTCATCCAGCATTTTCTGTGAATTGAAAGCATCACCATCTTTCATCGCTTTTTTGTAACGTTGCGACGCAGCATCAACTTCACGCTTTGCCTTGTAGAATGATGCGCGTGAATCGGTTACTCCAGGCTGGCGGAAGAATTTGCGTAGCACAGGTACGTTTTCCAGCTCTGGCGCAACACCTTCTGCCGCACCAGCAGCACCTGTTGTAACATCGCTCACGAACCTGCCGGCACCCCCAGTTAATGATGTAACCCAGTATTTAATCGTATTAGGCGAAATATCCACCGCCCCTGGGTTGTATTTGTTTCCGCCGGTAATGTCGTTCATAAAATGCGCCACATCCTCATAAGCCGTCCCACGAACCGATCTGAACATGTTTTGTGAGTCTGGTATTGATTCATTCCATTGCGCCTTCACAGGCTGAATCTGACGGCCAAGGCTATCCATGTTAATGCCAGGCCCCATCATTAATTTTGGCAACGTCGGCAATATCTGATCTATTCTTATTTCCGATCCTCTGTCGTCATCTAGGATAGGGTTACCAAACACAGAAAAGTTTTCAAACATGCCTGATGCAAGCTTTATTGAAACTTCGTTCATATCAGCACCATGGTTGAGGTCTGACAGGTAATTGCCCAAAGCATGGAAAATACCGAACCCATAAGCAACAGGCACCGTTACTTGACCATCACCAATATTAAAAATTAAATTACGGTCTTTGATGTAATCCGGTACGTTTTCCCACTCACGTTCATCGTCATCATCACCGCCGCCCCGCGCCAGTTCAGCCAGCATAAATGACATTGATGTCAACGCACCAAGGAGCGCCCACACCTGTTTTTTATGCTTCGAAGTGAACAACGCTTCACCGACGATATGAGCACCTTGCATACCTGGGTTATAGAACAGGTAGGCTGCGCCCATCATGTTTGCAACCTCGCCCTTGCGGTTGAAGTTCATAAGGTCTTTGGAGAGCATCGCGGCTTGTTGGTCTGATTCGCCCTGTTCTATGGCTGTTTTAAATGTAGCCAACCTTAGCGCATTCTCAATAATCATATTGACGCGCTCAATAGTCTCGAACAGGTGACCAACCACCGGCAATGCTTTGGTCTTTGCGACACCAGCTTTCAATGCGGCCATGGTGCGTGCTTTCTTCTCGCTGGAACCTTTGCTAATCTGGGCATTGTATTCCATACGAAATGTTTCGCGTGCACCAGCAAATTCCTGTAATGCCGCTACAGCGTCCTCGCCAACACGCTCAATATCTGACAAATACGCGGCGCCGATATTGCCGCCGGCAGCTCGGTAGCGTTTCACCCATTCGCTTTTCTTTGGGTCTTTTCGGCCTTTAATCAGTTCCTTGATTGCTGTGCCATAATTCGTAAATGTCTTAGCAGCGAAAGCCGCCCCCTTCTTGCCTGTTAATACCAAAGTCCCTGAATACGCATCGCGCGCCATATTCATAAACATGAAGTCTGGCGACCATGCCGTATAAGCTTTAGACAGGAACCGGTTAAACATCCGCGCGCCATGTATGATCGATCCGACCTGCTCTATCCCGGCATTCGTGGCAGCGCGTGCCAGGCCAGGATCATTCAATTGAAGCTTAACAGCATGGCCGTTCACATAAACCTGAATTTCGTTTTCAGCAAGTTGCGGCCGCGCCATCATAACGATATGCGGATCGTAATTCTTCTCGACAGCAAAGTCTGTTTGGGTAAAGGATTCACCATCTGGAATCAAGTCGCTAGACTTTTCGGTAATGCGGTTAATCGCATTGCGTGCACCTGTCTCAGTCTCAAACGAACCAACAACACGACCCTTGAAGGTAACGGCATACGAAAAATCCTTCATCACACGCATTTTTTGTGGCGTGTCGACGGTGCCAATATTCGGGTTTTCCGCTTCCATCAAGAACTGAGCAACAGACATGCCAACCTTGTTTTTCTCGATTTGCATTAGCGCTCGTTCGCGGTCTTGCACAAGGTTCTCAAGGACAAATTCATCCTCACGGAAACCGTGACCCATACGGCGTTTGTCCTTGGCGTTTGTCGATAGTCCTTTGCCGAACCCTTGTTTGGCAGCATTACCGCGCAACGGCACCCAGTTCTTGTATGTCGCCTTGTATGCGTCGTATTGATCTTGGCTAATCAACCCTGCCTCTAACCGCATATCAAGCGTTTCTGAGCCGATATTGCGTACTTCCTCAGCCAGTTTCTTGAACTCAGCAAAGTTCGGCATAGCCTCGAATTCCGCGATAACCTTGCGCGCCTGATCGTCCGTTATTCCATTCGCAGTGGCACTGTCATCTTTGTGGATAAGCCGCATACGCTCATTTGCGTCTGGTATATGCACAGCCTCCAGGTAGGTAACAACATCACCCAAATCGAATTTGCCGGCCTTGTCTGCCTTCTTGCTTGTTTCAGCAATACGCTTGATTAACGGTTCCAACTGGTCACGGCGAAAATCTTCAACCTTGTTTGCCGCCTTTCCTTTAGAAATGTTCTCGCGCTGGTACACATTGGCGGCTTCGGATAGCTTCACGCCCTGCTTATCAAGCCACTTTTGCATAACTTTGAAGCGC
>JAUILO010000017.1 GCA_030432775.1 Alphaproteobacteria bacterium | reverse complement strand
CTTTCAATAGTTTTTGGTTAATCTCGTTATCATCAACAATAAGAATATGCTGCGGTTCTTGTTTGGCATCACTATGCACTTCTTCTGTTTGGAATGTCTCAGCATTCTGGGCGTTGCCTTCTTCCATCAATAAAGAGAAGAAGAACGTACTGCCGTGCCCTGGCGTACTATCAATCGCAATATTATCACCCATAGCCTCAATCAAACGGCGACAAATAGCAAGACCAAGTCCGGTACCGCCAAATTTACGGGTAATACTCTGGTCAGCCTGCGAGAAAGGATTAAACAGATTTTTCTGCGCCTCCGCCGTAATACCAATACCGGTATCCTGAATAGAAAAGCGCAATTGATGCAGGTGACGGCTAGGATCACCACTTTTTGTCGGATCAGGCTCTACCTTTAGCGCAACATGACCTTCAGAAGTAAATTTAATCGCATTACCAACCAGATTCAAAAGAACCTGACGGATACGCACCGGATCACCAACAACGAAATCGGGAACCGTATCACCGAGTTCCAGACGCAAATCAATTCGTTTGCTTTCCGCATGACCAGACATCAAAGTAATAACGCCATTGAGCAACCGTTTCAGGTCAAAATCAAGATATTCCAGCTCCAAATTACCACTTTCGATTTTCTCGAAATCAAGAATATCATTCAATAAGGCCATCATCGCATCACCGGAATCTTGAATAGTCACGGCATAATCACGCTGTTCCTTGCCCAGTTTAGTTTCCAACAATAGTTTAACCATACCGATAATACCGGTCATCGGCGTTCTGATTTCATGACTAACCACAGCAAGGAAGGCTGATTTGGCGCGATTGGCTTCATCCGCAGCATCTTTGGCATGGCGCATTTCTTCACTTTGCATCATCTCGCGCTCACGCAAATCGTTCATCACCGATCTCTCGTGTTCAACCAGACGAACAAGGCGCTGCACCTCCGAGCTTTCTTTGCTCTGTTTCAATGCTTTCACAGAGCGCACATCTTCAATCGCCTCTTTAGCCTCCGCTTCCACACGCCAGCGCAACTGGCTTTCACGTAATACAACAGCGGTTAAGAACAACACACCTTGCGGAATAAGCGCGAGCGTTTCCGCCGATAAAGACCACCACGTTGCAGGCAATAAACCGACAACTGCGAGCATATTAACCGTTGAACCAATGAAGAAAAGCAACCAGCCAATCGCATATATGTAATTGGCTGACATGTTCCGTTTTGATTGTGCAAAAGACAGCATCGTCACAAATAATATCGTCAGATAACCCGGCACATAAATAAACAGCAATATAAGCGGGCTACCCCAATCCATAAAGCTAAACGCAATCCAGCACGTCGCAATCAAGCCAAGAATAATACCGACAACAATTTGCGTTTGCAGTCTTTGGTCTTTTTCCATGGCAAGGAAGTATTTGGAGAACACAAGACCGAACACAACACAGGTATTCCACAAAATCCCGACCCAGACATTGCCGGAATCGTGATCCATATAAAATACGCTGTTATTATAATAGAAATAAATAGCCTGAACGACGAAATAGCCGATCAGGAAGAAACTCATGTAAATGCGCTGGAATACAATCGAGCCAATTAACAGCCCCATCAAAATCAGGAAATAAAAGCTCAGCAAATTTGTAGCTTTAAGGGGCGATAAAAGCTTTTCTGTCTGCGCAGTGGCCGTATACAAGGTCGGTTTGAATGTCGCTGGCATCGCCACATCGCTTCGCATATAAATTACGAATAAAAACTCTTTACCCTGCTCTAGCGTGACAGGCAAATTAGACCCTTTAAGGGTTTTATTTTGAATATACGGATTATCCTGTGATGTAATGGTATCCAGCAATCTTTTCTTTGACGGTGATTTGTAATCCATAATCAGGATTTCGTTCACAAAGCCTGATTGACCGCTAAAATTATCACCAAAGGAAAACACCCAATCTTCATTCCAGCTCTGGTTATAAACACGCAGAATAAACCAATAGGAATCAGTAGACACCCCCATATTTATGACATCTGTTTTAGATTTATAACCTTTTTTACCTCTGGCATGATCACGCAGTAAAGAGCTGGGTGATACCTCCTTATTCGCATCTTCTGTGATGAACAAATACGGAGCTAAATCATATTCTTCAGTCTTATTATTCAGGATAAGCACATCGGCAATAGATGCTTTTGAGGATGAACTCTGCGCTGCATGCGGGCTTTGCGCAAAGGCTAACTGACTGATAGAAAAGAAGAAAACAGACACAACACAAAGAAGAAAAAGAAATATTTTTCCCTGTGACAAAAATTTAGAAAATAAAAAATCCTGAGTTCCCATACGCCCTATCGATCAAAGCTGTTAGCTGGTGCTAGTGCATAAGTAATAGTGCAACGAAAAGATTACTTAAACGTGAAGAAAATACTGTTTTTTTACAACTTTTTCAACGAGTTAAATACAGTATGTAAAGTAACCAAATACGCCGGTTTAAACAGTTTAGACTAAAAACGCAGCCATCAGTGCCAAGATGAGAACAATGCTAACGATGCTCACCTTGGTCATCATCACGAAGCGCGACCACATATCCTGCGCAGCTTGAATTAATTCAGGGTCTGTTTGTGTTGTTTTTTGAGCCATAGCTTTATCTCCATCAATATTAGAATCTATCAATTAACCGATTATCCGGCAACCCTTTTTGATAGCTTTTGTGCAATAAGATCAATAGCTTCCGGATATGCCTCATGTTCTTGCTCCAACACGCGCGCACCAAGGGTTTCCTCGGTGTCATCGGGTAGAACGCTCACAACCTTCTGAACAAGGGTTTGACCCGCATCAACTTCGGGAACAACGTAATGCACAGTACAGCCGGTTTTGTCTTTTCCATCTTCAATCACACGCTGGTGTGTGTGCAATCCCTTGTACTCAGGAAGCAAAGAGGGGTGGATATTAATAATCTGATCCGGCCATTTTTGTATAAACCCCACGCCTAAAATACGCATAAAGCCCGCCAGACAGATCAAATCAACGCTATAAGCTGAGACAACTTCGTGCAGTGCCTCTTCAAATTCAGGCTTTGAACTGTAAAGCTTATGATCAACAACCTGCGTCGGTATCCCCTCAGCAGCGGCAATCTCAAGCCCCTTAGCATCGGGCTTGTTGGAAATAACCACAGAAACACGCGCCGGAAAACCTGAATTCTTACAGGCATCAATAATAGCACTCATATTACTGCCACGGCCTGAAATAAAGATAGCCAGATCAAGCATTATAGCCCCCATGCCTCATCCAGATTATCAATTTGAACCGCCTGTCCTTCACCATCATATGCGCAAACGTGGCCAATCACGACCGGCGCTTCACCTTGATCTGTCAACGCGCCACTCACGGCATCAACATCGCCTTCATGACAAATAATAGCAAGACCGATACCACAGTTAAAAGTTTGCGCCATATCAAATGCACTCACTGCACCAGTTTTACCCAGCCACTGAAACACAGCCGGAAGTGCCCAACTATTTGCATCAAGTTTTACACCAAGCCCCTGCGGCAATATACGCGGTAAATTTTCAGTCAACCCGCCACCTGTAATATGTGCCATGCCTCGTATTTTTTGCGAATCGCTACCGCTCGTTTTGCTTAGTTTTTTGATAGCCTCCAGAACAGGCTTCACATAAATGCGTGTTGGTTCCAGCAATGCTGCTCCCAATGTTTTGTCGTCTGCGAACGGCGCCGGGTCGGCATAATTCGCGCCGCTATCCTGAACAATTTTTCTGATCAAGCTATAACCATTTGAATGAGGCCCGCTTGATGGCAAACCAATAACAACATGACCTTCAGCAATGCTGTCGCCACTAATAACCTGATCGCGTTCCACAGCGCCAACCGTAAAACCAGCAAGATCATAATCACCTTCGGAATACATACCCGGCATCTCCGCAGTTTCTCCGCCAACAAGGGCACATCCGGCAAGCTCGCATCCTGCAGCTATGCCCGAAATAACTGCTGTCGCGCTGTCTGTGTCCAAATGGCCGGTTGCAAAATAATCGAGGAAGAACAAAGGCTCGGCGCCGCCAACAACAATATCGTTCACGCACATCGCGACAAGATCTATGCCGATTGTGTCATGGCAATTTGCCTCGATTGCGATTCTAAGTTTCGTGCCGACCCCATCTGTACCGGATACCAACAACGGATCCTTATACCCTGTCGCTTTAATATCAAAAAAGGCGCCAAACCCACCGATACCGGAAGCCACGCCAGAGCGTGCGGTTTTCTTCACAAATGGTTTAATTCTTTCAACCAGCTCTGCGCCAGCTTCAATATCAACACCTGCTGATTGATATGCGCTTTGCTTCATAATGTATCCTTTGCATCCTGTCCTAACATCTGTATAAAGACTTGTGTAACCCTAATTTCGTTTTGTGACAATAGACGGTATGCCCATGCATTGTAATATTTCAAGAGTTTGTATTTTCACGTCATGTAATAAAGTGCTACGAAATATTTTTCTAGCATTGATTATGGTTTTATTGGCCGGAGTGCAAGCAACTTATGCAAGTACCAACGCGATTTACACTGTCCATGATGTCAAAGTCGACGTGACAGCAAAAAGTGCGGTAGAAGCACGCGAACAGGCAAGATCACAGGCACAAAGACAGGCATTTGATATATTGATCACTCGCCTTGTTTCCGAAACAGTCGCCGAACAATTTAACGAGTTCGACGATGCTTTTATCGGTACACTGGTTCAGGACTTTGAAGTCACCAACGAGAAAACATCCAATGTCCGTTACATCGGCACATATACATTCCGCTTCAAAAAGAATGCGGTTCAAGAAATTCTGACTAACAATAATTATGCCTATACAGATGTTGGCAGCCGCCCGATCCTGATTCTGCCTTTTTATCACAACGGCATACAAACCGTTATATGGGATGCGCAAAACCCTTGGATGAAAGCATGGAATGACGGCGCGTCATTTCAAGGGCTTGTGCCTGTCATTATTCCAATCGGTGATTTACAGGACACATCGGATATTCAGAACAATCAGGCGTTAAGCTATGCCCCCGAGCGCCTGTCAAGCATGGTACAGCGATATGGCGCAGGTGAGGCTATTGTTATGCTGGCGCTGCCACAATGGAGCAATACCCAAGGCACACCACCTGCCCCCGCACAAAACGGCACGGCTATAACACCTGACAACATCACAATTATGATGTATCGCACAGACACGCAGACACCAGAGCTCGCCAACCGCTTAAATGTGAGTGCTTCGGATGTAAAACAGGGTGAAAACATTTTTGACGTCGCTGTGCGCGACACACAAAGCCAGCTTCGTAAGGACTGGAAAAGAAAAACAGTCGTGAACAACACATCTGAAAGCACTGTGGAAGCCCGTGTACAATTCAAATCAATGAGTGAATGGATAGAAACGCAGCGTGCCCTTAAACATGTTCAGGGCGTGCAATCTATTGATGTTCTGACCTTAACACCGCAAAAAGCCGATCTTTCAATCAAGTTCCGCGGCAGTGAAAGCCGCCTGCGACTGGCACTGGCGCAGGCCAATATTATACTCACAGCACCCAGCGTTAGCTTTTCACCAAGCCCTATGTCTAACCAATCCATTTTGCGCTATGATTTATACTTGAAAAAATACACGCCTTCACAGCGATACTAAACAATCGTTTTTAAGCCGCGTTCAAGGCCTGGGATTTTGGCGCTATCATTCATTATGGGCGCGTTATACAAGCATCAGCACAAATATATAAATAGATAAAACAACATCGCAAACAGGTATTAAAGCAATGTCAGCCATTCAAAAAGCAAACGTAAAAAACCATATTTTATTCTGGAGCTTCGCATTTATCCTGCTCTGTGTGTGCGTGTGGATATTTAAAACATCGCTTATGCCGTTTGTCTTGGGCGCAGCGATTGCGTATTTACTGGATCCGGTCGTAGATTATTGCGAAAAATATAAATGTCCGCGCTGGCTATCGGCAGCATCCATTTTGTTTATATTCTTTGCCGTATTGCTTGGTTTACTGGCTATCATATTGCCTTTTTTACACCGCGAGATTATTCAGCTCACAAAAGACCTGCCGGGATATACCGATAAAATATGGACAGCATCCGAACCGTTACGCGTATGGCTTAGCCAGTATATCGGCGATGAAGAACTTGAATCCTTTCGCTCATCCCTAAACAATAACGTCGGTAAACTAGCAGGAATTGGCGGCGCTCTTGCAGGCGCTCTTGCCAATAGCGGACAAGCACTGTTTAGCTTTATTTCTGTCTTGTTCATCACGCCTTTGGTCGCGTTCTTTATGATGAAAGACTGGACCGTTATCACAGAATGGATTGACGATCTGATCCCAAGGGAAAACTACAAGGTTATTAAAGGTCTTTTAGAGCAAATCAACGGAAAAGTTTCCGGCTTTATCAGAGGTCAATTCACTATTGCTATTGTTCTTGCCGTTATCTATGCCGCCGCCCTGACGATTGCCGGATTAAATTACGGTTTTATTATAGGCCTTAGCGCTGGAATGCTGTCGATTATCCCGCTACTCGGCTCTACATTTGGCTTAATCGCCAGCGTTGGGGTTGCATGGTTCCAGAATTACGACTGGGTCTACACATTAATTATCGCGGCGATCTTCTTCACAGGACAAATTATTGAGGGCAATGTTTTAACCCCTAAGCTTTTGGGCAAAAGCGTTGGACTGCACCCGTTATGGATTTTATTCTCGCTTATGGTCGGCGGCAGTATGTTTGGTATTGTCGGCATGTTACTGGCCGTGCCTGTTGCCGCAAGCATTGGCGTATTGACCTCTTTTGGTATAAACCAATATAAAGACAGCGATTATTACAAAGACAAAACAGCTTCAGAAAAAGCCACTGCGAAGAAAACGCCAAAGAAGAAAGTCACCGCAAAAAAAACACCCGCAAAAAAGAAAACAGCAGTCAAAGGCAGCAAGAAATAAATGAGCGCACTTCCCGAACAGCTTATATTTGATCTGGGCCATCGCACAGCGCATGACCGTCAGGATTTTTTGATCTCAAGCGCCAATCAGGATGCGGTTGGCTGGATTGATCAATGGCCAAACTGGCCAGCACCTGCGCTTATTATTCATGGCCCCGCCGCCAGCGGCAAAACACATCTTGCCGCCGTCTGGAGCAACCAGACAGGTGCCAAGCGCATTCATTCGGACATTCTAGCCACAAAAGAGGCCGATGAAATTGCCGGTCTAGCCCAGCACCTGACAATCGATCCGGTTGATTTATGGATAGGCGATAAAGACGTCGAAACAACATTATTCCACCTTTATAACATTATGAAAGAAGAAGGCCGCACTTTGCTTTTGACAATGCGTATGGCTCCCTCCAGAGCCGATTTTACCATTGCCGATCTGGCATCACGCCTGCGCGCTGCGCCTGTCGTTACAATTCAGCCTCCCGATGATCCGCTACTGGCGGCATTGCTTGTTAAACAATTCTCCGATCGCCAGCTTCAAATCAGTGCTGATGTTCTGCAATATATATTGCCGCGCATGGAGCGTTCTTTTTCAGCGACATATCAGCTTGTCGACAAAATCGATAAACTGGCCTTAAGTGAAAAACGCTCAATCTCTATTCCGCTGATACGGCGTATACTTTTGGAAGAATAAAAATAACAAAGAAAAGAAAAGAAAAGAAAACAGAAACCACAAGAGAGCGGCTGTGCATTTTCTAAAGCGAAGCGGCTGCCATCAAATCAACAAGTTTATTTTGCGCAGGCATAATTCCACTAAAGCTATCTACCGGACATTCCAACAGACTGAGACATGCTGTCGGGTAGCCCATTTGCAACGAGCGTATGTGCCTAGCATCACCCGCACCGGTTAAAAATGCTGCAAAACTGTGAAGCCCCGGATTATGCGCGATGATCATCACTGTATCATAATTGTCATCTGCGGCTTTAAGCTCTTCATATAAGAACCCCGTATCGGCCAAATAAAAATCTTTACGGATATCGATCTTGATTCCGGGCAAATCTGCGCGAATTGCTGCTAAAGTCATCTGTGTACGTTTGGCTGCAGAACAATAAATAAAATCAGGGGTATAGGATTTTTTCAGCATGTAATTTGCAATCAATGTTGCTTCATTTTCTCCATGAGGAGATAAAGGCATATCGAAATCGCCACCACTAAATGCATAATCTGCTTGTGCGTGGCGCAATATAATTACTTTCTTCATTTTCAGCCCTTTTTACGAAATCACATTATATATCCGATAGATACACACTATTATTAACAAGAATTACTTGAGAATTTCTTACCTTGTTATGCAATGCAGCACATCATTTTCTTGTCTTGTATTCGCATTCTTTAATATAAATTCAACATATTCATAATAATGTACATAGATAATAGTACAGGTGATAAGAGGTTGGTAATGTCTCAGACTAATGAACAACAAGCAAATAACGACACGGAAGCAAACATTTCCGACGCAACTCTTGATAGCCTGCCCGAGAGTATTGATAGACCCAAATATGACCGATCTCAACTAAAAACCGGAATTGTACATATTGGCCCGGGTAACTTCTTTAAAGCACACCAAGCCACATATATCGAAGATATTCTAAACAAAGGCGATTTGCGTTGGGGCATTTGCGCGGTCAGCCTACGCTCACCAGAACTTCGTGACAAACTCAAAGAACAGGACAATCTCTATTCTGTGTTCGAACGTGATGGCAATGGCGAAAACGCCCGTGTTATCGGCTGTTTAACAGATATTCTGGTTGCCTATGAAGACCCACAAGCGGTTATCAACAAAATGGCAGATCCGGATGTAAAGCTAGTGACAATGACCGTCACACAAAACGGCTACTACTATGACGCCAATAATGCCACACTTGATTTTAACCACCCTGATATTAAGGCTTGTCTTGACGAAGCATCAGATCCGACCTCAACCGTCGGATATATCGTCGCAGCACTTGAAAAAAGAATGAATGAAGGCACTGCGCCTTTTACTGTGATGTCATGTGATAACAACCCAGGTAACGGCAATGTTTTACGCGCCGTTGTCGAAGCCTACGCAAACCTGAAATCACCTGAGCTGCGCGAATGGATTCATGACAATGTAGAATTCCCCAACACCATGGTTGATCGCATTACACCAAAAACAAAAGATCAAAGCCTTGAAGATTCAATCAATCACGGCGTCAAAGATAACTGGCCTGTTTTCACCGAAACTTTCCACCAATGGGTTATCGAAGATAAAAGCTGCAATGACATGCCTGACCTTGCCAGTGTTGGCTGTGATGTTGTTAAACATGTCGAGGCATTCGAGCTGATGAAAATCAGAATGCTGAACGGCTCTCATATGGCGCTTGGCACAATTGGTTATCTTTCCGGCTATGAACTTGCCGATGAAGCCATGAATGATCCGGAAATCAAAACTTTCATTGAAGGATTTATGGATGAGCAAATTGAAACACTTCCTGTGCTGCCCTCACATGACAAAGACGATAGCAAGACACCGGAAGAGGCCTCCAAGCACTTCTATCGAAATTCTTATAAACCTGACCTGATTGCACGCATGGAAAACCCGCATATGGGTGATGAGCTGACACGCCTTGCCCGTAACGGATCACAAAAAGCACCGACAAGATTACTGCGACCGATTAAAGAAGCTATCGCAAAAGGCGGTGAATATGACCACCTCGCCTTTGGTGTGGCTGCGTGGATGCGCTATGTAACAGGCTATGATAGCGATCAGGCTGAGTTTGATATTAATGATATAGATGCAGTCAGACTGGGGCTTCAGGACATTGCCAGAAGCTCGCAAGGCAGCGCTTTTCCGCTATTATCCGTCAAAGAAATATTCGGCGGCGACCTGCCTGCGAACAGAGCCTTTGCCGAGACTGTTCAAAAGCACTTGCAATCAATTTCCACCGAAGGCATGATGCAGGCACTATCTGATTTTAACAAAGATATTGCTGTTAAAAGAGAGATGGGCCCTGCTGCTTCTCAAGATGCCGGGGCTAATATTAGACCCACATTGAAGCAGGACTTTAAACCATGAACTCAAGCTCGGCTCCTATGCATCAGGACCCCGCAACTACTCTTCAGGTAAAAACGGAAAATCTCGCAGCACTCGGCCAGCGTGTCGAAGTGCCTCATTATGACCGCAATGAATTGCTTTCAGGTATCGTCCATATGAGTGTTGGCGGTTTTCACCGTGCCCATCAGGCAGTCTATATTGATGAGTTACTATCGCTACAGCCCGATGACTGGATGATCACAGGCATTGGTCTCATGCCGCAAGATGATAAACATTGCGCCGCCCTAAAAGAACAAGACACACTTTACACCGTTCTTGAAAGAACTGCCGAGCATGATACAGCCCGCGTGGCCGGTTCAATGAAAGATATCATCCATGCGCCAACTCAAACACAAGCGGTTTTTAACGAGCTATTAAGCCCGAATATTAAAATCCTGTCTCTGACTATTACAGAAAAGGGCTATTGCTATAATGAGAACGGTGATCTGGATGAAAACAACCAGATGATCCAGCATGATGTTCAGAACCTGAACGCGCCCAAAACGGCCCTTGGTTACGCGACAAAAGCCCTGATGGACAGAAAAAATGCAGGCATGCCCGCTTTTACCGTTATGTCTTGTGATAATTTGCCTGGAAACGGACATCTGACCAAGAAAATCCTGACCAGTTTCATGAGTCTGGTGGATAAGGATTTACAGAAATGGACCGAGGATAACGTATCCTTCCCCAATGCAATGGTTGACCGCATTACCCCGATCACAACAGACAGCGTAATCACCAGATTACACGATAATTTCAAAATCGATGATAAATGGCCTGTGATCTGTGAAGATTACAAGCAATGGGTTTTAGAAGATGATTTTTGCAATGGCCGCCCCGAGCTTGAAAATGTCGGCGTACAAATGGTCAGCGATGTTGAGCCATACGAGAAAATGAAAGTACGTTTGCTTAACGGCTCGCACTCGGCTCTATCGTATGTGTCATACCTCATGGGTTACCGCGATGTAGATCTTGCTATGAACGATCCATTGATCAGCAGCTTTGTCCGTAAATACATGGATGAAGACGTTACGGCCGCGATCCCGAGCGTACCGGGCATTGATCTTGATAACTATAAAGACACATTGATTACGCGCTTTGCCAACCCTGGCATTCGTGACCAGGTTCAAAGACTGGCCGAAGATGGATCTCAAAAAATTCCAAATGCGATTATCCCTTGTATCAAGCACCAACTACAAAATGGCGGCTCTGTGAAATGGATGGCGTTTGCGTTTGCGGCATGGTTCAAATATCTGACTGGCGTTGATGAAAATCTGGAAGCTATTACGATCAAAGATCCACTAGCCTCCGAGCTTCAGAACAAAGCAAGACTGGAAGAAAACTCACCTCTTCATCTCTTAAGCATGAAAAGCGTTTTTGATGATCTTTCCACAAAAGCACCTTTTGTTCAGGAAGTCAGCAAGGCAATGACCCTGATAGGCGAAGAAGGCACAAGAGAGGCTCTTAGCATTTACTTATCCGCCTAAACTTCATCTTTTTTTGCAATACTTGTATTGTTATAATAGACAAGACGTCTAAGCAAAACCTTTATCAGCTGTAGGTTTTGCATAGCAACGTAAAAGCTTCTAGACATATCAGTAAGTTCGAATATATTCCATTTTAACACTAACAAAGAGGATGTGAAAATATGGCAAATGAATGGTGGCGCGGATGCGTTATTTATCAAATTTATCCAAGAAGTTTTTGCGATACTAATGCTGATGGTATTGGTGATTTAGGAGGCATTATTTCCAAACTGGAACATGTCGCCTCACTTGGCGTTGATGCGATATGGATATCACCATTCTTTATGTCACCGATGAAAGATTTCGGTTATGACGTTTCCGATTATTATCAAGTCGACCCGATGTTTGGTAGCATCGAAGATTTTCAGGAACTTGTGAAACATGCCAAAAATCTTGGCCTGAAGGTTTTGATCGATCAGGTCTGGGGGCATACATCCGACCAACATAGATGGTTTAAAGAAAGCCGCATGAGTCTGGATAACAGCAAAGCTGACTGGTATGTGTGGCAAGATCCCAAAGCAGACGGCACACCGCCGAATAATTGGCTTTCATATTTTGGCGGCCCTGCCTGGACGTGGGATGCACGCCGCGAGCAATACTACCTGCATCACTTCTTGAAAGAACAACCATCGCTGAATATCTGGTGCGATGAAGTGCGCGAGGAGATCAAAAAGATCACATCATACTGGCTTGACCTTGGCGTTGACGGCTTCCGTCTTGATGCCAGCCATGCGCATCTTTACGACAAGCAATTCAGAGACAACCCGCCACGCAAAGAAGGTGACCCGCCACCATCAGATGTACCGGCGTCTAACCCTATGGCACGCCAAAGACGTCTGCATAGTATGTGTGTACCGGAGAACCTTGACTGGATTCAAGAAATCCGCGAATTTGTCAACAAATGGCCTGATCGCTGTTTGCTTGGCGAAGCGGGCGGTGATGATTCAGAAAAAATCGCAGCATCATATGTGCAAACCGGTAAGCGCTTCCATCTTGCCTATTCATTCGGCCTTGTCGGCTCGGAGATGTCACGCAATGACATTACAGGCGCTATTGCTTCGGTTGAAGATGTTATTGATGATGGCTGGATTTGCTGGTCAACCAACAATCATGACTTCAAACGCGTTGTAAGCCGCGTCAACTCGCATTATGGCGATCCGGATAACATCGCACGCTTTGCTATGGCTCTTGGCCTGTCATTGCGCGGATCATTCTGTATGTATCAAGGTGAAGAACTTGGCCTCAAGCAAGCCGAAGTTGCCTTTGATGATCTGGTTGATCCATACGATATCATGCTATACCCCGAACATGTCGGACGCGATGGTTGCCGTACACCAATGCCTTGGCTTGCACACGCACCGCATGCCGGTTTTTCCACAACAACGGGCAAAACATGGCTACCTGTGTATGATGAACATGTCAGCCACGCCGTTGACAGACAGGAAAAGAACGAAAAATCTGTTCTGAACGATTATCGCCGGTTTATTGAATGGCGAAAAAGCTGTGATGCCCTGCGTATTGGCGACATTGAGCTGATTGATTCACCGGACACTATCGCTGCATATCTTCGTACATATGAAGACGAAGCGGTTCTGTGCATTTTCAATGCCAATGAAAATGAAGAAAGCTGGGAAGTGCCAAAAGAATATGAAGAGTTTTCTTTCATCGAGAAAATCAGTCATAATGCGCTCGTAAATAATGGCAAGATCAAGTTCGAGCCATATGGGTATGCTTTCTTTACACGCAAATAAGCAACTTTTAAAAGTAAGCACTTAAGATAATTTAAGGATCTATCTACCGGCAAGCGCCCCGACGACAATTGGGCGCTTGTTTATCAGGCTTGATAAGATGACAATTCGATAAGATGACAACGCATAACATTGTTACACTTGAAACACAGCGCCTGCGCTTGTCTTTGTATCCGCAAGATGGCGGCTGCGCGCTATCATTGACCTATAATAAAGATGGCCGGAGTTTCGATATATTCAAACCTGTCACGCATGATTTTTCAGCGACGCTTGATGCGCGCGATTCGGCTTGTTTTCCGCTATTCCCATTTTCAAACCGTATTACCAAGGGCTCGTTCACCTATAACGGGCAAGATTATAAACTGGCACCAAATATGGAACCCGAGCCCCATGCCATTCATGGCTGGGCATGGCAAAATCGCGCCTCTATATCACAACAAACAGATACGCAGATCACAATTAACCACGAACAAACAGACCCGTCATATCCATTTCTTTTCAGCGCACAGCAACAATGGATATTATCCGAAGATGACCGCATAGAGATCAAGTTATCTATCACCAATACCGGCGATACACCCCTGCCCTTTGGCATGGGAATACACCCCTATTTTGTACGCACAGCAGGTGTTACCATTAATACAGGCTGTGAAAAAGTCATGATGAATGATGATAATATGGAGCCGCAATCCATCATTGATGTCCCGCCATCATTAGACCTTAACACCCCGCGCCAAGTCCGAGATCTTAAAATGGATAATTGCTTTACCGGATGGAACCGACAATGCAAAATTCACTGGCCGGAATATCAATTACAAATGAATATCAGCGCAGATGAGATTTTTAAAAACGTTGTCATTTTTATCCCCGAGGGAGAAAATTTCTTTTGTGTTGAACCTGTTACAAATATTAATGATGCATTCAACAACAGTCTTGGTTATATTGATAGCGGTTTAAAAGAACTCCATAGTGGTCAAACGCTATCAGCCTCAGTCTTTTTAGACTTTAAAACGACGGATATAGAATAATGGTGCCTTATAAAACTGGAGACTCCGATCAAAGAAACTGGGGTAGTTACGAAGTGACGCATGTCGACTATGAAAATGACATCTGCGTGTGCTGTGAAAAACACATCACAGTCAAGCCTGGTGCTATGTTATCCGTGCAATCCCATGATAAACGTTACGAGAAATGGACCGTTCTGAGCGGGACACTAAGCGTCATTCATAATGGCGAATTAAAGACATTACAAAAAGACGAAATTATCGATATAGGCCTGGGAGATATTCATACTATGGCCAATTTTTCTGACACTGATTGTGTCGTCCATGAAATTCAGAAGGGTGAATGCAGCGAAGATGATATTCACCGTTTTTGGGACCCGAATGGACGTCCGGTTGAAAAATCTAACGACGACAAGGTTGTAAAATCAATACAGCTTTGCGAAGAACTTACATCTGAAAGGTAACAGGACATGCGTATTGGAATTGATATTGGCGGAACAAAAACCGAGATTATTTGCTTGCACGCCGAAAACGGAAAAGAACTATACAGACACAGAGTTCCAACACCGAATAATGATTATGAAGGTACGGTCAAGAATGTTGCCGAGATGGTTCATATGGCCGAGGAGACAATCGGCAAAAAAGGAACTGTCGGTGTTGGTATTCCGGGCACAGTATCCGGTGTTACCGGCCTTGTTAAAAATTCGAATTCAGTATGGCTTAATGGCCAGCCTTTTGACCAAGACCTTAAAGCAGCAATGGGTAAAGATGTCATCGTGCAAAATGATGCCAATTGTTTTGCAGTATCCGAAGCAGTGGATGGCGCAGGCATTGGCAAAAAAATTGTATTCGGCGTTATTATCGGCACAGGCTGTGGCGGCGGCGTGGTGATTGACGGCAAGCCTATTAGCGGCATTAACGGCATTACCGGCGAATGGGGGCATATGCCACTTCCCTACCAGCGCGTTTACCGCAGAAAACCAAATAAAGCCGATGATTTTCCTGTTCATAACCCGATTGCAACAGAGCAATACGAAGAAAACGCAGCAGCACGTGGAATGGAATATTATGCGCCAAATGAAAAGCTGAACGAATTCCCCGGCCCTAAATGTTATTGTGGCCGTCAGGGCTGTATGGAAACATGGATATCCGGTCCGGCGTTTAAAAATGATTACAACCGCCTTACAGGTAAAGATTTATCAACACACGACATTATCGCGCAGGCTAAAAAAGGCGAAACAGAAGCAACAGCGGCATTAAACCGTTATATTGATCGTATTGCGCGCGGCCTGTCTATTATTACCAATGTCCTTGATCCGGATGTGATTGTTCTGGGAGGCGGTATGAGCAATGTATCCGCGCTTTATACAGAACTTCCGAAAGTACTGCCAAAATATGCGTTCTCCGACACAGTCGACACCACGATCGTACCGCCACGTCATGGCGATTCATCCGGTGTGCGCGGCGCGGCGTGGCTATGGAACGACCAGTAAGGCGTTCTATGCGCATCAATCAAATACTTAGAAATTGAATTTCCAGATTTTGAAATCAGATCGTTAGGTTTTAACGATCTGATTATCTTTAAGACCCAAGGTTAACTTGCCATGCTTCAGCGCAATCGCTTCCTTGCCAAAAATTTCATAGCGCCAGCCTTGCAAGGCTTTGACATCGGCATCATCGCTCATAGCGATATGTTGTAGATCTTTGGCGCTGGCAATCAACTTACCAGCGACATCATGCTCGCTAGCCTGAATGCGCAATAGCATCTTAAGCATCTCCAGAACAGGTTGAAGCTCCTTTGGGAACGGTTTGGTCTTTGGACGCACAGGACATTGATCTGCCGGCAAATCAAGACCACGCTTCACAGCTTCGATCAATGCTTTGCCATGACGGCTTTCCGCCATATCCTTGGCAACACCGCGAATGCGCATTAAATCGGACGGATTGTTAGGCGGATGAATAGAAATATCAACCAATGTATCATCACGCAAAACCCTGCCGCGCGGGATATCACGTGCTTTAGCCTCTCTTTCGCGCCATGCCGCAACCTCGCGCAATACGGCTAGAACACGCGGCTGATCCGAACGAATCTTTAAACGATTCCACGCCAGCATATCTTCGTTCTCATATGTCGCCGGATTACTCAAAACCCGCATTTCCTGTTGCCCCCAATCATCACGGCCGCGCTCTTTTAGCTCGGATGAAAGGCTTAAATACACATCGCGAAGATGAGTTACATCTTCCAGCGCATATTTAAGCTGCTTGGATGATAACGGCCTGCGTGACCAATCGGTAAATTGCGGACCTTTATCAAGATTATGCTTACAGATTTGCTGCACTAAACCATGATAACCGACCTGATCACCATAACCGGATACCATCGCAGCCACTTGTGTATCAAAGATTGGTTCTGGAACACTGCCCATCTCATTATAAAATATCTCAAGATCCTGACGCGCAGCATGAAATACTTTCAGCACGCTTTTATCGCGCAGCACTTCGAATAAAGGTTCGAGATCAAGGTCAGAGACCAGCGGGTCAACAGCAACCGGATCATCATCAGGCATCGCCATTTGAATCAAACAGAGCCTCGGATAATAGGTTTTATCGCGAAGAAACTCAGTATCAATTGTAAAAAATTCCGCTTGTAAGAGCTTTTGACAGTAGGACTGGAGTGTTTTTGTATCATTTATTATTGTCATGACGTAAATAATTACGCTTTTCCGTACTTTCTGCCAAGTCATTCTTGACGGATGGGCAAAAAAAATGTCTCTTATGCAGCAGAATACAGTGATAAACACGATAATACACACGATACAGAAGGATTATAACGATGCACGCATATCGTACCCATAAATGTGGCGAATTACGCGAAGGTCATATTGGCGAAGAAGTCAAACTATCTGGCTGGGTTCATAGAGTTAGAGACCATGGCGGCGTGCTGTTCATTGATCTGCGGGATACTTATGGTGTAACCCAATGTGTGGTAGACGAAGACTCTGCGCTCATCAATGAAATTGATAAATGGCGTAACGAATCTGTGATTACTGTTATCGGTAAAGTACGTGCGCGTGCATCCGGAACAGCGAACGACAAAATCGACACAGGTGCTATCGAGGTCTATATTCAGGAAGCTCAGATGCTTTCCACAGCAAAAGTTATTCCTTTTCAGGTTGCCGAAGATGATGGCGCTGGCGAAGATATTCGCTTGCGATACCGTTACCTTGATTTACGCCGCGAGAAAATGCAAAGAAACATCCGTCTGCGTAACAACATCATAACCTCCTTACGTAAACGTATGATTGATCAAGGATTTCAGGAATTCCAAACACCAATTCTAACAGCCAGCTCACCTGAAGGCGCACGTGACTTTTTAGTCCCTGCACGCCAGCACCCCGGTAAATTTTACGCCCTGCCACAAGCGCCGCAGCAATTCAAACAGCTGTTGATGATGTCCGGTTTTGATAAATACTTCCAAATCGCGCCTTGTTTCCGTGACGAAGATTCACGTGCAGACCGTAGCCCGGGTGAGTTTTACCAGCTTGATATGGAGATGTCTTTTGTAACACAAGAAGACGTATTCGGCGTTATCGAACCTGTATTACGCGGTGTATTCGAAGAATTTACGACCGATAAATACGTTATTGCAGAAGGCGCATTCCCGCGTATTCCATACAAAGAAGCGATGATGAAATATGGCTCTGACAAGCCTGACCTTCGTAACCCACTTGAAATTGTTGATGTCACCAGCGTGTTCTCCCGCGATGATGTTGAATTTAAAGCATTTAAAAACGTCATTGAAAAAGGCGGCGTTGTACGCGCCATTCGCGCGCCAAGTGTTGGCGAGCAGCCACGTAGCTTCTTTGACAAGCTAAACAGCTGGGCACAAAGCGAAGGAGCACCTGGCCTTGGTTACATCTTGTTTGCCGATGGTGAAGGTAAAGGTCCGATTGCCAAATTCGTTCCTGAAGCTGCGCAAGCCGAACTCCGCGAGATTGCAGGCCTTGAAAATGGCGATGCTATATTCTTCGTTTGTGACAAGGAACACAATGCAGCAACATTCGCCGGTAAAGCCCGTGATAAAATCTGTACAGATTGTGGTATCCGCGAAGAAGGTATCTTCAAATTCTGCTGGATTGTTGATTTCCCCATGTATGAGCTTGATGAAGAAACACAGAAAATCGATTTCTCTCACAACCCGTTCTCTATGCCTCAAGGTGGTCTGGAAGCACTGGAAACAAAAGACCCGCTTGATATTCTGGCTTACCAGTATGATATCGTCTGTAACGGTGTCGAGCTTTCATCAGGGGCAATCAGAAACCACCTGCCGGAAGTCATGGAAAAAGCATTCGGTATTGTCGGATATGATCAAAGTGTTCTTGAAGAAAAATTCGGCGGTATGCTTGCAGCAATGCAATTCGGCGCTCCTCCTCACGGAGGTATAGCGCCGGGCGTTGACCGTATTGTGATGTTGCTGGCTGATGAGCCGAATATCCGCGAGATCATCGCCTTCCCGATGAATGGCGCTGCTGAAGACCTTCTGATGGGCGCGCCGGGCGAGGCATCCCCAGAACAGCTTAAAGAACTGAACATCAAGCTCGACCTGCCAAAGCCAAAGCTCGAAAGCAACGGCGAAGAAAAGAAGCGCGCTTAGGACACGTTTGACGTAGTGATACGCAAAAACGTATAAGCAAAGACATTAAAGAGGGCTGCAGCCCTCTTTTTTTTATACGTATTTTCAGTCAGATCTTTACATGAACATGCCTTTATATACGTGCTTTTTATGTTGTTATTTTGCACAAAAAGAAGCCCGGCTCGTATTGGGGGAACGAACCGGGCCGGGGGGATCGCCTGCCTTTATTGGGTTTAGGGTTCACGGTTAGGGAGGATAAAGACAGACGAGTAACTTTAATCCCTAACACCCGTATTCTTATGCAATTACAATTTCTCCTGCGTTATATTCACTTGCAGCGCGTTCAATGCTGCGTACGGCAATTGCGTCGGCATTGTCACCTTTATGGCTTTTTTGCTTGTAAAGCTGGCCATCAGCACCTTCAATAATGTCTTTTTCTGTATCTCCAGCTTTAAATTCCTGCACTCCAATGGAGGCCCGTACGGGGATTTCTTCCCCGTACCAGGCCAAAGTGATGTTGTTCAACTGCCAAAGAATATCTTTTACCCGTTCGGCGACATCAGCCATTGTTGTGTTGGAGAGGAGGATAACAAACTCATCACCGCCAAGACGTGCTGCTACGTCCATTGTACGAATTTCACTCTGTAATTTTTCTGCAACCAATTTCAGACATTCATCACCAGCAAGATGACCATGTGTATCATTGATTGGTTTGAAATCATCCAGATCAATCATAATGACTACACCGCCTTTGCTGATGCCACGATTACAACGATCCATCTCTGCGGCAAACGCTTCTTTAAAACCACGTCTGTTGGAAATTCTTGTCAGTTCGTCTCTTGTGACCAGCTCTTCCAGATATGCAAGGCGCTCTTGCTGCATTTGAATCGTGCGCTCTGCCTCATCCAACATTTGTTCTGCATATTCAACCAAAGCATTGGTCGCATTTCTGTAATGGTTCCATCTTTCACGGCCGATTGAAAACTGCCTTAGATCGCTAAGATGTTGACCACGCGCCACAGAATATGCATTCGAACCTTCATAAGGCTTACTATTCTTAACTTCCAGCGCTGTGCTAACAGTTCCCATAATGAAATCTTTGCCTTGAATGTTGTTTGTTCTAACCATTTTTACTCACCCTAATTCCCGATACCTCTGTTACATATGCACTGGCATTTTTTGTTTTATTCAGTGCCCCTTTGGTTTTTACGTTGCGAAGATCATGCCAAAAGAGAAAATGTAGTTTTATTATTTATTTCCAACAACTTATACAGATACAGACAGAACAACCCTACCCAAAAGATGCAGGTAATAAATACCGCAACAGGGACATTTTTACCTACTCACGGTGAAACTATTTGCCTTACCACCTATATTGATTATCATGAGATGAATTACTAAAAACCGAGAGATTCAATGGCGAATAAAGGCTTACTAACAAGCATAGTGATATTATTTGTGGCAGTTATTTTGCTTCCTGCCAGCGCTTTTGCACAGGCAAGCCTTGGCAATGGACTTAAACCACACAAAGCGCTTTACAAAATCAAGATGACCTCGAAAAAGAGCGGCACACAGATTTTGAATATCAGCGGCGAGATGTTTTACGAGTGGAAACCAGATTGCGACGCATGGATTACCGACCACCGCTTCAACCTGTTTTATGAATATGCCGATAATCCAGCTGTTGCGATTACAACAGATTTTTCAACCTATGAGACATTTGACGGTAAAAATTTCGAATTTTCAGCCCTGCGCAAACGTGATGGCGAGATATTCGAAGAGCTGCGCGGCAATGCCACGATGAGCGATGATGGTGGCACCGTTACATTTAAAACACCGGAAGGGCTTAACTTCCCTTTATCAAAGGGCACTGCTTTTCCCATGATGCATACATTGAAGATGCTTGAAAAGGCACAAAACGGATCTTCATTTTATACCCAGACAATTTTTGATGGTAGTGATTCAGAAGGGCCAATTCTGGTCAACTCATTCATTGGCAAACCTATCAATGCAATGGCCGTTATAAAGCCATCGAAGAATCTGGATGCGAACCTATACAACACCCCTGCCCGTAAAGTACGCATGGCATTCTTTCCCATGAATACCGAAGACCCAAGCTCGGAATACGAAATAGACCTGATCTTCCATGAGAACGGCATTATCAGTGATATGCTCGTTGAATATCATGATTTTACAGTCTCACAAAAACTAATCGCGCTGGAATCCATTGCAGAACCAAGCTGTGAGGCCGAGTAAGCAAGGCATGTGAACACAATATGATTTAGGGCTTTGAACATAGCATTTAGCCATGTAAATTAATGATATAAAAAGAAACGCAGGATATGCTCTCGCATTAACTATTGAATAATCTTGTCACGTTATAGTGAATAATAATCGTAGAAGTCATTTTCGCCTTCTATATCAACCAGTAAAGTTAATCTATGTCCAAAACTGTCCTAATCGTTGAAGATAATGAACTGAACATGAAACTATTCCACGACTTGCTGGAGGCCCATGGCATTAGCACAATCGAAACCAGCAATGGCAATCAAGTTCTGGATTTAGCCAGAGAACACAAACCTGATCTGGTTCTTATGGATATACAGCTACCCGAAGTTTCCGGCCTTGATGTCACAAAATGGCTCAAAGCCGATGAAGAACTAAAATCTATTCCAGTTATCGCAGTGACTGCATTTGCGATGAAAGGAGATGAGCAAAAAATCAGGGATGGTGGATGTGAAGATTACATCTCAAAGCCAATCTCGGTGACTCATTTTATGGAAGTTATAGGTAAATACCTAAATTAAACCAAATCATTAAATAAGGGATTTTTACATGTCCGCCCGTGTCTTAGTCGTTGATGATATTCTGCCCAATGTGAAGCTGCTTGAAGCCAAGCTTAGCAGTGAATACTACGATGTACTCACCGCGACTAGCGGCGAAGAGGCCTTGATGAAAATCGAGCGTGATAGCCCTGATCTTGTCTTGCTTGATGTGATGATGCCAGGGATGGACGGATTCGAAGTCTGCGCCAGAATTAAAGCCAATCCGGCAGTATCGCATATTCCTGTTGTTATGGTCACAGCATTAACTGACACCACAGACCGCGTTAAGGGGCTGGAGGCTGGTGCAGATGACTTTCTAAGCAAACCTGTGAATGATACAGCGCTAATGGCACGTGTCCGCTCGCTCGTCCGTTTAAAAATGACGGTTGATGAATGGCGCATTCGTGAAAACACAGCATCACAGCTTGGTGTTGTTGAAAAACGCAGCATGATCATGGAAGAACCGGTTGATAAAGCCAAAGTGCTTGTCGTTGAAGATCAGAATTTTGAATCAGATAAAATCGTTGAAACGCTTCATGCCGATGATGACACGGTCATCCCCGTGCAAAGCGGTATGCAGGCCATGGAATATGCCTCACAAAACGACTTCGAGCTTTTAATCATCAGTCTAAACCTGAAGAACGAAGATGGTTTACGTCTTTGTTCCCATTTACGATCCAACGAGCGCACGCGTAATGTTCCTATTCTGATGGTCTCGACAGATGACACCATGGAACGCATTGCGCACGGACTGGAAATTGGCGCGCATGATTATATATTACGCCCAATAGACCGTAACGAACTTCTGGCACGCGCCAGAACACAGATACGCCGTAAACGCTTTCAGGAACGCCTGAGAGCCAGCTATGAAGTCAGTATATCTATGGCACTGACCGATAGTTTAACAGGCCTATATAATCGCCGTTACCTCGAAACACATATGCAAAAGCTCATCCGCAAAAACCTTGAGACAAACAAGAAAATGTGCGTATTGATGCTGGATATCGACCATTTCAAAGAAGTAAATGATACGTATGGCCATGGCGTGGGCGATGAAATTCTGAAAACATTCTCGCACCGCCTGTCAGAAAGCCTTCGGGGCATTGATATGGTTGCAAGGCTGGGCGGCGAAGAATTCACAGCCGTATTACCGGACACACATGGTGATCTTGCCATGCGTATCGCCGAGCGCCTGCGTACATCGATTTGCGAAAAACCGATAAAATGTAGCGCGCCGGATGGCGAGATCACAATTTCAACATCTATAGGTGGCACAATCATTGATCCGGGCGAGCATTCAGTCGAAGAAGTGCTAAGCCGTGCGGATAAAATGCTATATGA
>JAUILO010000016.1 GCA_030432775.1 Alphaproteobacteria bacterium | reverse complement strand
ACGCACGCCAGGGCGCCCGATTGAACGCCCGACTCCCGGGCCGGGATCTCGATGAACTGGCGCAGCCGTCGCAACAGACACAATCGGTGCTGGCGCAACTGTCGCAGGCGCTGCAGTTTGTGCTGGCGCAGCTGTCGCGCTACGGCCTTCAACATCGGCCTTCACAATACGCCCATTGGGTCCTGTACCGCTAATTTGGGCTAAATCAACACCATTTTGCTCTGCGATGCGTTTTGCGAGTGGCGAAGCGATAATACGCGAACCATTGCTTTGTGTTGCCGAGGCCGCAGATACCGGAGCTAATTCAGATATTGCCTCTTGCTGTGCTGGTGCGGCACTGCTTGTCTGTGGGCTTGCCTCTGGCGCGGTAATGCCGCCTGAAACATCAAACCCGTCCAGATCACTTTCACTTTCGCCATCTTCTAATAAAACAGCTATAACATCGTTAACAGGAACACCTTCCGTGCCTTCAGAAATCAAAATTTTAGCAATGATCCCCTCATCAACGGCTTCGACTTCCATTGTTGCTTTATCGGTTTCGATCTCGGCTATAACATCACCGGATTCTACCTTATCCCCTTGTTTTACTAGCCATTTTGCAAGGTTACCCTCAGTCATTGTTGGCGATAAAGCAGGCATTAAAATCTTGGTTGGCATGTTTTATAATCCCTAAAATATGGTTTTATTTGTATTTCACACAGTTTTTTTGTATAATTTGCATAGGTAAACTAAAAAGGAGACCTAAAATGCCAGTTAGCAGAATACCCAGAATGAATAGCGCTTTTACTGACGCTTCTTTCAGACGCGGTACTTCTCCACGTGCTGAAAGAGTTAGAGATAGACAGCTTAATAACATTATGTCTCGTCGCGCTCCCAAACCTATGTAGGTTTGGTTAGCTCTTATAGCAAACCTCCTTTGCCGCATGGACAATTTCATCAACCTGCGGCAAAGCCAGAGCTTCTAAATTCGAAGCGTAAGGTAGTGGCACATCCGCAGAACAGACACGTTTAATCGGCGCATCCAGATAATCAAAACCTTCTTCCATACATAGTGCGGAGATTTCCGCCCCTACACCGGCAAAAGGCCAGCCTTCTTCAACGCTGACTAATCTGTTTGTTTTCTTCAGACTTTGCAAAATTGTATAACGATCAAGCGGACGAATAGTACGCAGATTTATAACTTCCGCACTAATGCCTTGCTCAGCCAGCTTCTCGGCAGCCTCAAGAGATTTACCGACCATAATAGAAAACGCAACCAAAGTCACATCTGTGCCTTCTCTTTCAACTTTGGCACGACCGATCGGAATAACGTAATCCTCATCGGTCGGCACTTCGAATGTCTGGCCATATAGCATTTCGTTTTCAAGGAACACGACAGGGTTCGGGTCACGTATTGCTGCTTTTAAAAGACCTTTGGCATCTGCCGCAGACCAAGGAGAAACAACTTTCAACCCGGGAATATGGCCATACCAGCTCGCGTAACACTGCGAATGCTGCGCGCCAACACGAGCGGCTGCACCGTTAGGCGCGCGGAATACAATCGGACAACCAAGCTGGCCACCGGCCATATATAATGTTTTAGCCGCAGAGTTGATAATATGGTCAATCGCCTGCATCGCAAAGTTCATAGTCATAAATTCGACAATAGGTTTCAAACCGTTAAATGCACTACCTACGGCAATACCTGCAAAACCATGTTCTGTGATGGGTGTATCAATAACGCGTTTATCTCCAAACTCATCAAGCAAGCCTTGCGTGACTTTATAGGCGCCTTGATATTCGGCAACTTCTTCACCCATAATGTAAACAGCTTCATCAGCGCGCATTTCTTCGGCCATTGCATCACGCAACGCTTCACGCACCTGAACAGTTTCAGTGGCTTTAGAGAAAAATGCAGCTTCATCAAATGGCTGTGGCTCTAACACAGCACCTTGCGCATACAAAATATCGCGATTTTCAATTGCTTTACCTACAATCTGGCCAGAGGCAGGAATATCGGCAATAGCGCTCGGCGCAGATGGCGCTGCACTGGCCGCAACAGCTTGCGGAGATTCTTGCACAGGCGCAGATGGCGCTGCCGGAGCAGAAGCACTTCCAATATCGGATTCATTCTCCCCCTCTTCAAGCAACACAGCAATAATAGCATTTACAGGAACATTTTCACTGCCCTCGGCAATGACAATCTTGCCGATTGTGCCCTCGTCCACTGCTTCAACTTCCATTGTCGCTTTATCTGTTTCAATCTCGGCTATTATATCACCTGACTCAACACTATCACCTTCTTTAACAAGCCATTTGGCGAGGTTTCCCTCTGTCATTGTTGGTGATAAGGCAGGCATTAGAATATCTATTGGCATTTTAAGTTTCCTTATAAATAACTTATTCGGCGACCGGAATCAGGACATCAGTCCAGAGTTCGTCTACATGAGGTTCTGGAGATTCCTGCGCAAATTGTGCAGCTTCAGCAATAATCGCTTTGATGTCTTTATCGATAGATTTCAGGTTATCTTCCGGGATACCTTCTTCCATCATCAGGTTTTTGACCTGGGCAATAGGATCTTGCTCATCTTTATACTTGGCGACTTCTTCCTTGCTTCTGTATTTAGCCGGATCAGACATAGAATGACCACGGTAACGATAGGTTAAAACCTCAAGGATATATGGTCCATTACCACTACGGATATAATCCAAAGCTTGTCTGGCAGCGTTTTGAACTGCAAACACATCCATGCCATCAACTTGTTCACCAGGAATGCCGTAGCCTTCACCACGGCGATATAATTCACCCGCAGATGAACGCGCCACAGAGGTACCCATGCCGTATTTGTTGTTTTCAATCACATAAAGCACTGGAAGCTTCCAAAGCGCTGCCATGTTGTAACTTTCCGCAACCTGTCCTTGATTAGCAGAACCATCACCCATATAAGCTACAGCAACGCCGTTATCGCCCTTATATTGATGTGAAAAACCAAGACCTGTACCAATAGCAGTACTCGCGCCGACGATACCGTGACCGCCATAAAAGTTCTTTTCGCGGCTGAACATGTGCATAGAACCACCTTTACCGCTTGAATAGCCACCTGTACGGCCAGTAAGCTCAGCCATAACGCCTTTTGGATCCATACCACAAGCAAGCATATGACCGTGATCACGATATGTTGTGATAACAGTATCCTGTTCTTCCTGAACCGATTGAATGCCCGTTACAACGGCTTCCTGACCAATATAAAGGTGACAAAAACCACCAATAAGGCCCATACCGTATAACTGACCGGCTTTTTCTTCAAAGCGGCGGATCAAAAGCATATCCTTATACAAAGATAGCATTTCTTCAGTTGTTGGTTTTTTGGCGCTGTTTGAAACAGATTTTAAACTTGGTGTTTTGCTAGCAGAAGCTTTCTTATCAGAACTCTTCTTTGTAGTCTTTTTGGTGGCTTTACTTGATGCAGTCACAAAAGACCTCCTAATATCTAGTTGCCTAATTTCCAGTCGGTAATCTACCCCGTACCATGTGGATACCAATTTGCTACACTATTTTAAAGTATAGTTCCAGTCCAAAAATACACGTTCGCTGCCACAGTGCAGCATTAACACTGTCTTTTCGCTACTATGTCGCTATTTATTGTCTATGAAGGTCAGCTCGTCTGAGAAGCTATAACCAAGCACTAGACGCACACGCTCCTCTAAAAGATCATAATTAATTGACCCAGGACGCATCTGAACAACTTTGCTTTCAAGTTGCTCACGCTCAGTTTTAAGACTGGAAAGCTGCACAGAAGCATCCTGAACCTGATGCTGTAATCCCATATATTTCAGATAGCCTCTATCACCCATAAGCGCGTGGTATGAAAAATAAATGAACAAACTTACTCCTAAAATAGAAAGAAAGTTTTGGCGGATAATATGGCGGTGATTAAGTATGTATCTCATATCTCTATAGAATCATAAACGATTCGTGCAATCAAGCGAAAAAGTGCAATTGAATCAACAGCTTAGTTGAGAACATAAAAAGAACATCAACACTAAGTGATTCTAATGACTCACTTTTTTCCTATTTGAAAAAAATCAAAAAAATTACCTTTATTCCCTCCTACCGGAACATAAGAGGAAATAAAGGTCTAAACATATATGAAACGCCTTGCTCGCGGCGTATCTTAAGGAAGAACAGCCTTACTGCGCATCCTCACGAAGTTTCTTCACAAGCTTACCCTTAATGGCCCAGTTCTCCGCAGAGAACTCTTCAAAAGCGATATGCGTATTTGCCGGATCTTTACCAAGCACACGCTGAAGCAGATCGGTGATCTCGCGTGCGATCTCCGATTTCTGCTCTTCGCTTGCCGGCCCTTCGACCATTCTGATATTTACAAACGGCATGATCTACGCTGCATTCTTCTTTGATGCTTTTGAAGAGCAACAAGGTTTCTGTCTTAAAATAGACACCCCTGCATATGATGATTGCGGACCTAGCTCTTCTGAAATGCGAAGGAGCTGGTTATATTTAGCCAGACGATCTGTTCTTGATAGTGAACCTGTCTTAATCTGCCCGGCATTTGTCGCTACAGCTAAATCAGCAATAGTTGTGTCTTCTGTTTCACCTGATCTATGAGATAATACAACACCAAAACCAGCTTTCTGAGCCATTTGCACAGTTTCGAGTGTCTCGGTCAATGAACCAATCTGGTTGACCTTAACCAAAATCGCGTTACCTGCGCCAAGCTCAATACCTTTGGCAAGACGTTTGGAGTTTGTAACAAATAAATCATCACCCACAATCTGAACACGATCGCCAATTGCCTGCGTTAAAGCAACCCAGCCATCCCAGTCATTTTCATCCATCCCATCTTCAATAGATGTAATCGGGTATTTGCTACATAGATCTTCGTAGTAACGAACCATCTCGTCAGAACCAAGGCTTTTGCCCTCGCCAGCCAGCTCGTATTTACCGTTTTTGTAGAACTCAGTTGATGCAGCATCAAGCGCGAGCGTAACCTGTTCACCCGGTTTATAACCCGCAGATTCAATAGCCTTCATAATGTAATCAATCGCTTCGGTTGTTGACGCAACCGCAGGCGCAAAACCACCTTCATCACCAACATTGGTATCAAGGCCGGCTTTTGAAAGTTCTTTTTTCAGCGAGTGGAAAATTTCTGCGCCACAACGCAAGCCATCTTCAAAGCTTTCAAACCCGACAGGCATCACCATAAATTCCTGAATATCGACAGGATTATCAGCATGTGAACCGCCATTAATGATGTTCATCATCGGTGTTGGCAACAAATGCGCGTAGCTACCGCCAATGTAGCGATATAAAGGCATGCATAGTTCTTCGGCCATTGCTTTGGCAACTGCCATTGACACACCCAAAATAGCGTTCGCGCCCAAATTGGCTTTGTTATCTGTGCCATCAAGAGCAATCATGAGCTGATCAATATAGATCTGGTCTTCTGCTTCATGGCCAGCCAGCTCTTCGAAAATAACAGTATTGATATTATCAACAGCCTTTAATACACCTTTGCCGCCATATACAGATTTATCGCCATCACGAAGCTCTATCGCTTCATAAGCGCCTGTCGATGCACCAGATGGAACACCAGCACGCCCCATTGCACCACTTTCCAATGTAACGTCAACTTCAACAGTTGGGTTTCCGCGGCTATCCAGAATTTGTCTACCTGTAATATCGATAATGGCGCTCATGTATTGCTCCTATGCATATGAAATTGTGAAAAGCGTTATTATTACTGCGTTTTGATAGCATGCCGAGCAATAAAATTCTACTGCAAATTGATAGCAGAAAGGGAATTTTGATTTGCCTGTTACGTTGCCTGTGATTTTGAAATGAGAATGACGGGAAAATTGCGCGTACACATGGCCTTTTAGGCCTCGGTATCAACTTCCTGTCCACGCAATGACGGAGCAAGTTTTGATTCAGGAACACTTGCGCGCAAGGCTAGAATTTTTTGTTGTAAACCTTCTATAGTTGCCGAAGAACCAGCGGCCAATGATAATATGCTGTTTACGCCACTTGATGACTGGCTAAGAAATTGGTTGGTTAAAGCTCTGCTGGATGCAGACAGCCCGATACCGGGAGTATAACTGCGGGCCGCAGTCAATAAATCAACTGTTCCCAACACTGATCCTGAGCCACCTTCTAGCAGACCAACCATTATCGAAAAATCCTTTTTCTAAATATATTATAATATTATAGCACAAGAATTACGATTTTCCTAATACATGTTGCAGGCAACTAATTTGCCTATCTTATTGTTTTAGCAATAGAATCTATATCCTTGAGATATGTCAATATACCTTCCAGCCTATCAAGTGGAACCATATTTGGCCCATCTGAAGGCGCTTTATCCGGATCTTGGTGTGTTTCCATGAATAACGCACCAACACCAATAGCAACAGCAGCCCGCGCCAGTACCGGCACCATTGTACGATCACCACCGGAAGAGCTACCCTTACCGCCTGGCTGCTGCACAGAATGCGTCGCATCGTAAACAACCGGATAGCCTGTTTCGCGCATAATCGGAATAGAGCGCATATCAGAGACAAGTGTGTTATAGCCGAAGCTTGCGCCACGCTCGCAAAGCATGATGTTCTCATTACCTGTACTAGCAACCTTGGCGGCTACGTTCTTCATATCCCAAGGCGCAAGGAACTGACCCTTCTTGACATTAATGACTTTGCCTGTTTTACCCGCAGCCAGTAATAAATCTGTCTGGCGACATAAAAACGCTGGAATTTGCAACACATCCACAGCTTCAGCCACAATGGCACATTGCTGGGGTAAATGAACATCCGTTACAATAGCCACATCAAACTCGGCTTTTAGATCTTGAAAAATCTTCATCGCCGCATCAATACCAAGGCCGCGCTCCCCCGTAACAGATGTACGATTGGCTTTATCAAAAGAGGTCTTGTAGATAAACGGTATAGAAAGCTTAGTCGTAATAGCTTTCAACTTTTCGCACATGAAAAAGGCGTGATCCCGTGTTTCAAGCGCACAAGGGCCTGCCAACAACGTAAATGGCAATTCATTTGATATGCTAAAATCTTTTAGAGCAATTGTTTTGACTGTCATCACTGTCCTCTTTCAATTTGACCAACTATACGCAGCAAATATGCGCTTTATATAGTGCCAATTCAAGGCTTTACTAACGATTTATATCCGCACAGACAACTAGACAAGACGGCTTTGTGTAATCGCGGCCTTAATAAAGGATACAAACAAAGGATGCGGATCAAACGGCTTGGATTTAAGCTCCGGATGGAACTGAACACCTATAAACCACGGATGGGTTGTATGTTCAACCACCTCTGGCAAACCACCATCCGGTGACATACCTGAGAATTTAAGGTTATACTTTTCAAGTTCTTCTTTGTAATTGATATTCACTTCGTATCTATGACGGTGACGCTCTTCGATATCTCGTGAGCCATAAATATCGCAAACCTTGCTACCCTCTTCCAGTAGCGCAGGATACGCACCAAGACGCATAGTGCCACCAAGATCATCACCCTGATCACGCTGTTCTGTATCATTGCCTTTGGTCCACTCTGTCATCAAACCAATAATGGCATCATCACATGGGCCAAATTCAGTAGAACTTGCACCTTCAATACCAGCAAGGTTGCGGGCTGCTTCTATAACAGCAAGCTGCATACCAAAACAAATACCGAAATACGGAATATTACGCTCACGCGCAAATTGTACTGCTTTGATCTTGCCCTCGGCACCGCGCTCACCAAAACCACCTGGCACCAATATGCCGTTGATATTATGCAGATATGGTGTTGGATCTTCTTTTTCAAATACCGATGCTTCAATAAACTTGATCTTTACTTTGGTATTATTAGCAATACCGCCATGCTGCAAAGCTTCGTTCAATGATTTATAACTATCAGTCAAATTGGTGTATTTACCAACAACGGCAATCTCAACTGTGGTTTCCGGCTCTTTAATACGGCGAACAATTTCTTCCCATGTAGAAAGATCAGGCTCTTTAGCATCTTCAATACGAAAATAATCAAGCACCTGTGTATCAAGACCTTCTTTATGATAGCTCAACGGCACTTCATAAATTGTCGAAACATCCATTGCCGGAATAACATCTTCATAATCAATGTTACAAAATAGCGCGATCTTACGGCGCTCATCCGGATCAATCTCTCTATCGGCGCGACATAAAAGCAAACGCGGACGAATACCAACACCCATAAGTTCTTTCACAGAATGCTGTGTTGGCTTTGTTTTAAGCTCTCCTGCCGCCGGAATATAAGGCAGCAATGTCACATGAATATGCATTGCGCCCTTGCGTCCGACTTCGTTTGTAAACTGACGAATAGCTTCTAAAAACGGCAAGCTCTCAATATCGCCGACAGTGCCGCCAACCTCGACCAATACAAAATCAGCCGAACCGTCTTTTTCGGAAATAAAGCTTTTAATCTCGTCTGTAATATGCGGAATGACCTGTACAGTTGCACCGAGATAATCTCCGCGGCGTTCACGCTGCAGAACATTCGTATAAATACGGCCTGTTGTGATGTTATCGCTCTGCGCAGCAGGGCGACCTGTAAATCTTTCATAGTGACCCAAATCAAGGTCTGTCTCTGCGCCATCATCGGTGACATAGACTTCACCATGCTGATACGGGCTCATTGTGCCTGGATCAATATTAAGATAAGGATCCATCTTACAAAGCCGGACACTAAACCCTCTAGCTTGCAATAATGCGCCAAGCGCAGCGGAGCCGAGGCCCTTTCCTAATGAGGAAACAACGCCGCCTGTAATGAAAATAAACCGTGTCATATTATTTTTGTATGTTTGTGTAGTTACTCTGAAATTGGTGCTGAAGGAACGTCCTCTACATCAATCTTACCCGCCGTATCTTTTACATCCTCGGATGTCGTGCCTTCACCAACAAGTGGCGCAGGTGTTTGTGATAATGAATCAAGAATACTAGATTGCTTGCTATGTGTCCCTGCCAGAACACCTAAAACCAGACTTGTACCGAAAAAACATAGTGCACAAATAGTTGTAGCCTTTGTCAAAGCACTCTTGGCACCTTGCGCAGTAGTCAAACCACCCGTACCACCGCCAATACCCAAACCGCCGCCTTCTGATTTTTGTATCAGAACAAGCGCGATAATGGCCATCGCCAAAATTAAGTGTATTACCAGTACAACTGATTCCATGTCTTATACTATCCTTAAATCCTCATTAGGCCTTAAATTTATCTCAGGCTCTATATAGTTCTATTTCCGGCCAATAACAACTCTGGTTATTCTTACCAGAAATATTTATGCCGCGTCAGCAATATCAAGTGCGGCGCTCGCTATCCCCAGATAATCATCTGCTTTCAAGCTTGCACCACCAATTAGTGCGCCATCTACGTTTGGCACTCTAAATAATTCCTCAGCATTAGAAGGTTTAACAGAACCGCCATACAAAATACGTACCTGCGCGAAATCTTCAAGCTTTTCTTGCAACTTTTCCCGAATAAATTGATGCATTTGCCTTACATCCTCCGGTGTCGCTGTCTTTCCTGTACCAATCGCCCAGACTGGCTCATACGCAATAACTGTGTTCGCAGCCGTCGTACCTTCAGGCAAACTAGCCAAAAGCTGTTTTTCTACAACTGCATTTTGCTGACCTGCTTCGCGCTCTGCATCGCTTTCACCAACACAAATAATGGCAACCAAACCGTTCTTATGCGCAAGCGCCGCTTTGCTTGCAACCAGTTCATCTGTTTCATCATGAAACTGGCGGCGCTCCGAATGTCCTAAAATGACCGAGCTACACTCTATATCCGACAACATTGCAGGTGATATTTCGCCCGTGCGTGCGCCCGCTTCCACTTCCGAACAATCCTGCGCGCCCAGTTCAACAGGCACATCCTGACCGTTAAAGAACGCCTGAACCAATCCAATATGAATGGATGGCGGACAAATAAGGAAATCACACGCACTGCCAAGCTGTGGCGATTGTTTAAGACCATTAATGATTCCCATGCTCAGATTATAAGCATCAGCACTCAAGCCGTTCATTTTCCAGTTACCTGCAATAAGTTTCTTCATTGTCATTCCTAAAATTGTCATCCTCAAAAATCACTGACGGCTTTCAAACCATTCTTCACATATATAATTAATATCCCTATTGATTAGCCTTTTGTGTAGTAAATTACAATCCCCTGTTGCTGCTTTTTATTTTGCGTTCTATATTGCGCATTCTATATTGCGTTACAAAGTGATAAACACTGCAATATACCGCAGAAAATTTAAACGACATGCCACATGGCAAATAAGGATTAGACGATGTTACATATGATGCGCGAAGGGGTAAAATCCGGAGTTGTTAAATTTATACTGATGGGTCTTATGACACTGGCTGTTGGTGGATTGGTGCTAACAGATGTCGGCGGCTTCTTTAGAGGTAACAGCGTTGGCGGGACGACCGTCGCCAAAATCGGCCAGCAAAAACTATCGATCCAGCAGTTTGACCCTATCGTTCGTCGTATATTGTCACAGCAAAATATGGACATCCCGACTGCACATAAACTTGGCTTTATTGACCAAATTCTCTATGGCGAAATCAACAACAACCTTTTGGCACGCGAAGCGCACGAACAAGGCGTTTTGGTTAGCAAGGAACTTGTTGCCCGCCAGATACACGAACTTGTCGCGCCACACGTTACAGATGAGCTTGGCCCCAAGGAAGTCCTTGAAAGATTACTGCGCAACCAGAGAATGTCGGAAAGACAACTTATCACAACATTGCGCGGCGAGATGACCAACACATTAATGCGTAATGCCGTAAGCCTTGGTGCAGGCGTTATATCAAAAGATGAATCAGATGCACTTTATCAATATCGCAAAGAAGCTCGTAAGGTCAGCGCGATTTTATTTCCTCATGATCAAATCAGCGAATATGCGCAACCTACCGACGAAGATCTGCAGAAATTTTACGAGGCGACAAAGCATAAATATCTCGTTCCACAAACACGTACCCTCACCTATATTTCACTTTCAAAGGACAAACTGAAAGACACCATTTCAATTGCCGATGAAGAAATTCTTAAAGTATATGAAGACGACAAGGATCTATATGTGCAGCCGGAGAAAAGATCGCTGGAACAGGCGATATTGTCTGATGATGCAACGGCGACACTCATTGTCTCCGCGGTTAAAGGGGGTAAATCATTACAAAAAGCTATCGAAGACGAGACAGGCGACAAAGCCGGATATATCGGCACCGAAGCTTTTGAAAAATCAGGTCTGATCGAAGATCTTGGAAATGCTGCTTTTTCAGGTCAAAAGGGGGAAATCGTAGGTCCGATAGAAACACCACTTGGCTGGCACGTCATGATGATAAAATCCATCACCCCTGGCAAACAAACACCGTTTGACGAAGTTAAATCAGCAATCAAAGACATGTTGTATCAAGACCGTTTGGGTGATGAAATTTACGCCCTGTCAAATCAAATTGATGATGCAATTGCATCTGGACAGACTTTGGAAGAAGTTGCACAAAGCTTCGATTTAAAACTGGCGACTATTGGCCCTATGCGCTCTGATGGTTCCACAGAGAAAAATAAAGACGCGATGAAGGATTTCGGCAAAGACGACATCAGCCCTGTGCTTGAAACCGCCTTTAGCCTCAACGGTCAGGAAATTTCACAAATTATGGAACTGAGTGACGGACGCTATATCGCAATCCGCGCCGATGAAATTGTCGAGCAAACCTATAAGCAACTGACCGCCATCAAAGACAGCCTGACCAAAGAATGGATTGCTAAGGAAAAATCTCTGATTAATGCACAGAAAACAAGTGGTCTTCTGGCAAAATTAAAGGCTGGCGAAATCACTATGGCTGATGTGGCCAAAGCAGGAAAAACCACAATCAAAAAGTTAGACCTTGAGAGATTTGGACAAACACCTGCGCCATTGAACCAGCAAGCGCAAACAAGCTTCTTTAATGCCGACGAAGGAGAATATCTGCTCGCTCTTGTTGATGATGGTTTCCTTTTGGGACAGGTCAATTCAATCACCCTTCCTGTACCTGCGAAAGCCAAGGAAGAGGACATAAGCACTGTAAACCGTATGATTACGAAATCTACAAATGCAGAATATATACAGCTCTACCTTGGATATTTATTCCAGAAGAACAAAGTTAAAATCAATCAGAACTTGTTAAACAAAGCATACGGCCAAGAAGACGCGAACTAAGATAGATTGGCTTTAGAACACCCCTATGAAAACAAACCAATAAGAGTAGCCCCGTGGGATCTGTTATGAATACTACGCCCGATTTTACGACATTCGAGAAAAATTTTAATGCCGGACAATCACAGCTCGTTCATATCTGGGCTCCTGCAGATCTGGAAACGCCGGTTTCTGCCTATATCAAGCTATGTAGCACCCAAGATTACAGCTTCCTTCTGGAGTCAGTCGAGGGCGGACATATACTTGGCCGTTATTCAATAATCGGATTTGCACCTGACCTCATCTGGAGATGTCAAAACGGTATCGCCGATTACCAACAGGGCGACGCCGACTGGGAACAAGATACGCGCGCGCCACTTGAGTCCATGAAATCATTTGTTGCGCAAAGCCATCTAGGCAATTGCGATAGCACTATGCCGCCAATGGCCGCATCAGGATTATTTGGCCATATCGGCTATGACATGATCCGCCACTATGAAAGCATTCCGGACAACAATCCGGATGAGCTTGATATCCCGGATTCTGTATTAATTCGACCACAACGGATGGTGATTTTTGATAATCTCAAACAGCTTATGTGCATCTGTACACCGGTATGGAAGCACAAAGCAAACACAGACCAAAGCGCGCAAGATGTCTATGATATGGCTATAGCGCGCCTGAATGAAATTCAGAAGCACCTTGCGAACTCAATCGATCCGCAAATGCTTACCCCCCACACATCGCTAAAAACACCCCTATCCGTTAGCTCTAATATGGATAGCGCCGGTTATCATGCAATGGTCAATAAAGCCAAAGAATACATTGTTGCTGGTGACATCTTTCAGGTTGTCCCCTCACAGCGTTTTACAATGGATTTTGACATTCCTTCTCTAGAACTATACCGATCGCTGCGCCGGTTAAACCCTTCTCCGTTTTTGTTTCATGTGCATTTTGACAGTTATTCCTTTGTTGGTTCCAGCCCTGAAATTCTGGTGCGTGTACGCGATAACACTATCACCATACGTCCAATTGCCGGAACACGTAAACGCGGCCGGAACGCCGTAGAAGACCAATCACAAGCCGATGATTTAATGGCTGACCAAAAAGAACTGGCCGAACATCTTATGCTGCTTGATCTAGGCCGTAATGATGTCGGGCGTGTCTCGGAAATAGGCAGCGTGAATGTCACCGACCAATTTACCGTCGAATATTATTCACACGTCATGCACATTGTTTCAAATGTCGAAGGAAAGCTTTCCAAGGACAACGATATAATTGATGCATTATTTGCAGGCTTCCCGGCTGGCACAGTTAGCGGCGCACCAAAAATCCGTGCCATGGAAATTATTGACGAACTTGAAACCGTTAAAAGAAAATTTTATGCCGGAGCCGTTGGTTATCTTGGCGGCAATGGTGACCTTGATACGTGCATTGCCCTGCGCACCGCCTTAATCAAGGATGGTAAATTATACGTACAGGCTGGCGGCGGCGTTGTTGCCGATAGTGACCCTGAGGCAGAGTATCAGGAAAGCTGTAATAAGGCTCAGGCGATTATCTCAGCGGCTAATCTTGCCATTGACCTTGCCAATAAAGACTAGATCCGCACCAATATATTTATTATCTGCAATAAACCTAACGGTCTAACGGTACCTTCTCATCATCGTAATCAGGCTGATCAACTATTTGGCTCGGTGGCAGGTTCTCTTGTTCTTGATGCTTTAAAAGTGCGCTAACCGGAACAATGACAAAGCCACGCTCTTCAATATCCTCAAGCCACAATTTCAAGACATTAATCGTATCAGTCTTTGGGTGCCCGATTGCGATGGCATAGCCATATTTACGGGCTATCTCCTCGGTTTTCCTCAGACTCTTACGGACAAAATCCTCGCCCGATTTATGATCAAGAAAAACATCACGGCCTGCTGTCGGTACGCCATATTCAGCGGCAACATCCTGCCCTATCGATGTATGTATAGTACGTGAATCTATGAATATAAGCTCTTTTTCTACCAAGACGCTCATGACTTTTTCCATGGCATCTCTGTCCTGCGTTAAACGGCTACCCATATGGTTATTCAAACCAATATAACCATCAAACGCCGCAAGCCCCTTATCAAGCATATCCAGAAATTCATCATCACTTTGCGAGGTCGTCAGATAAATAGATCCCAGATCCATATCCGGGTTCATCGCCTCCATTGGCATATGCACCATAAGTTCGTGCCCGGCTTTATGAGCCTTAATCGCCAGCTCTGGTGTTTCTTTGGCATAAGGCAAAAAAGATAGTGTCAGCGGCGCAGGTAAATCTATGACTTCGCGTGTGTGCTTATCCGACATCCCCAGATCATCGAACATAATAACAATCTTTGGCTTGTCACTATTATCAATAAAATCGACAGCATTCTTCTTCCATAACGGTATATGCCCCTCCGGTATTTGAATAATATCGTCCATTTTTTCATCAGCAATAACAGGAATGTCCTGTTCGGATATATCCGTGGCTGGCGCAGTTGAAATTATAATATGCTTGGTCAAAACGTCTTGATCTTCAACGCTCAGTGTTTGCACCGAATAGACTTCGCCTGCTTCCTCACCGGAAGACACCACAAGTTTTGCAATAAGGACTGCAAAAACAATACAAAACACAAAGACTGGCATAATAATTTTAAACGAAGCAGGTAATTTCATATCGATATAGTAAACCGCTACAAACTATTCTACAATTGGCTTGCAATTTTTATCCACCTCGCGCAAAAAGTAGCAACTATGTTTATATTAATAGATAACTATGACAGCTTTACCTATAACCTCGTTCAATATTTCGGTGATTTGGGCGTTGAGGTCGATGTGCGCCGCAATGACGCTCTATCAGCGCAAGATGTTATAGATATTAAACCCGAAGCCGTTATATTATCTCCTGGCCCAAGTGATCCTGATAATGCTGGTATATGCCTAGAGCTTGTTAAACTTGCCGCAGATAATAAACTGCCGCTATTTGGCGTATGTCTTGGTCACCAGACAATCGGACAGGCTTTTGCCGGTAATGTCATACGCAACACCCCCATGCACGGTAAAATTTCAAAACTTACTCATAGCGATACCGATATATTCGAAGGCCTGCCAAAAGAATTTAACGTAACGCGCTATCACTCATTAATTGTGGAGAGTGCATCATTGCCAGACTGCCTTGCTGTAACAGCACAAACGGATGATAATATTATTATGGGATTAGCGCATAAAGAACTGCCGATCTATGGCGTGCAATTTCATCCGGAAAGCATAGCGACCGAACACGGTCATGCCATGATCAAAAACTTCATCAAACTTGCCAAGGCTGCCTAAACCCTTTTCAGGACTATCTTATGAGCAATATACAAAACCACTTTAAAACAATCCTCGCCGGGCAAAGCCTCTCCGAAGACGAGATGAGCGCAATCATCACCGATATGATGGATGGCAAGCTTACCGAAGGGGAAATGGGCGCGCTGTTTATGGGACTTGCCTATCGCGGGGAAACCGTTGACGAATTAACAGGCGCCGCCAAAATTGTACGTGCGCGCGCCGCCCATATCAAAGCACCGGAAGATGCCGTTGATTGTTGCGGCACAGGCGGTGATGGCGCTAATACTTATAACATCTCGACTGCTGTTGCTTTTGTGGCCGCATCGTGCGGCGTACCGGTAGCAAAGCACGGCAATCGCTCTGCCAGTTCCAAATCTGGCGCGGCTGATGCGCTTGAGGCAGCCGGGATCAATATCGATGCCCCCGTTGAAAAACTGGAACGGGCGTTAAAAGAGCTAAATTTTTGTTTCCTGATGGCACCGCATCATCATAAGGCCTTAAAACATGCCGTACCAGTACGCCGTCAGCTAGGTTTTAGAACAATCTCAAATCTCATTGGCCCTCTGGCTAATCCAGCCAATACAAACTTACAACTTATCGGCGTGTTCGATAGCAGATGGATTATTCCTGTTGCCGAAACTCTGAACAGGCTCGGCACAAAAAGAGCATGGGTGGTACATGGCAGTGACGGTCTGGATGAAATCACACTTACAGGGGCAACACATATAGCCGTGCTGGATAGTAATAAAATCCACGAAACGACAATCACACCTGATGATTTCGGTCTGGAACATATCAATATCGAAGATATAAAGGGCGGCGGTGCCAACGAAAACGCCGAAGCACTTCTTGGCCTGTTAAACGCACAGGCAAAATACAACGCCTATATAGAAATAGTCTGTGCCAATACGGCCGCTGTGCTGCATATTCACAATGCTGATATGGATATCAAAACCGCAGCGCAATTGGCAAAGGATGCTATTCATAACGGTAAGGCTTTGAAGTTATTTGAAGACTATAAAAGCTTCGTACAGGCATAGATCATAAATTTTATAAAAAGACAGAAAGTGGCCAGACATGAGTGTTTTGCAAAAAATATGCAACGATAAACAGGAGCATATAGCGTTCAAAAAGGGACAATTATCACTGGCAGATGCTAAATCTAAATCTAAGGATTGCACTCCAACACGCTCTTTTAAAAGAAAATTATCGGATCAAAGACAAAAAGGCGTTGCGCTGATTGCCGAGATCAAAAAAGCTTCACCAAGTCGCGGCATCATAAGAGCTGACTTTGATCCCGTTAAAATCGCCGATGCATATCAAAATGCTGGTGCAACCTGTCTATCGGTTCTAACCGACGTCCCCTATTTTCAAGGTGAGGATCGTTATGTTCAGGCAGTACGCGATGTTGTAGAACTGCCGATATTGCGTAAAGATTTCATGATAGACCCATACCAGATTTACGAATCCCGCGTACTTGGCGCAGATTGTATCCTGCTTATTATGGCCGCCTTAGAAGACAATCAAGCCGAAGATCTATATGGCATTGCGACCGAGCTTGGCATGGATGTACTAACCGAAGTTCATGACGAAGAAGAACTACACAGAGCCACCACAATCAACGCCCAGATGATCGGTATCAACAACCGTAACCTGAAAACACTGGAAGTCACACTACAAACCTCTATTGAGCTGTCGCAAAAAATGCCAGAATCAGTCCTGCGTATATCCGAGAGCGGAATTTACACAAATAATGACATCAAAACGCTTATTGAAAAAGGGTTTCATGGCTTTTTAGTCGGGGAAAGCCTGATGAAACAAGATGACATTGAAACAGCCGTACGCACCCTTATCGAAGGCTAATTCCAAATCAATCAAAGCTAAATCCAGCAATATTTTCATCCTTATATATTATAAAAAGCTTGACCCAAAACAAGAACTAAAGTAGAACATTAAGAGAGAGAAAATTAGAACATTTGTGAACACTACGCTGTAAAATCTCAAACCTACGAGAATTCCGCAGATCGGAATATTCACAAAACAAAATAACCGGAACCACTATTATGCTAACCAAAAAACAGGAAGAACTGCTTTTATATATCCATGATAGAATGAAACATAGCGATGTTGCGCCATCATTCGAAGAGATGAAAGCAGCGCTCGGGCTCAAATCAAAATCCGGCATTCACCGCCTTATTAGCGCACTCGTTGAGCGCGGCTATATTCGCCGCCTTCCCCACCGTGCCCGCGCACTTGAAATTGTAAAACTGCCTGGTAATGCGGACACAGATAATACCGCGGCAGATCAAGACACAAGTTATGAGAATCTTACAGCAGCGCCGCCGGCCAATGATGTTTTCGAAGCCATACCGCTTTATGGCCGCATCGCAGCAGGAACACCAATCGAAGCCATACGCGACGAAGGACAAACCGTTGATATACCACCATTTTTATTATCAAGAGGTGAACATTACGCGTTGGAAATTCAAGGTGATTCTATGATCAATGCAGGTATTAATGACGGCGATATCGTTATTATCCAGAAAGCTGAAAGCGCAGAAAACGGCGCTATTGTCGTGGCCTTGGTTGATGATCTTGAAGCAACATTAAAAAGGATTCGTAAATCAGGAAATAAAATTATACTTGAGCCGGAAAATGAAAGTCATGAACCGCAAGTTCTAGATCCTGAACGGGTCAAAGTACAAGGCAAATTAATCAGCCTTTTCCGCAAATACTGACACTTACGGCTTATATCTAGTATCTATGACCCAAGGTCTTTGACCACGGCTTTGTGCCACTGTCTTAATTACAGGATCCCGTTTATGTGCCTGATCCAGATATATAGCGTACACTCCTTCATCCTTTAAATCATACTTATCGATCGAAACAGCGTTCGTGCATCTACCTTTACGCATGGGATAACGCGCAATGACGATATCGGCACGACTGCAATCCTCCTTAAGTCCCGAAGGATGATCGGAAACTGCAATTTGATAATCATATAGCCCCAAATGACAGCCAAGTTCACCACATGAAAGCAGATTATCTTTATTCGTATAGCCAGACCATAATCCCGGGTCTTTAATATCCTGCCCGGCGGCTTTAATCCATTGATCAGAGGTAAATCGTTCTGATCTTCGGCTTGAAACCCATAAACGTCCGTCCTCATCAGAAAAAGCTATAGTTTTACCGGTCGATGAAATCAAGACATCGGGGCTGCGATGGGTGATCATAACGGCAAAAGCCAGCAGAATAAGTGGCGCAGATACCAGCCGTGCCGGCCATGTGAGTAAATACACAGCCATTACGGCAACGACCATTAAAACCAGTGCCGATAACGGATAGGATGGCGGTGTCCATACAGCATGATCCCAGGCACTTAAATCATGTGCGATATATAAAATAATCTCAATACCGTGCGCGGCTATTTGCAGGAAAAACGCATCCAGATGCAATGGCATTAACAAAAACGCGATAACGCAAGATGGCATAACGGCTATGCTCATCACTGGCACAGCTATTAAATTCGATAACAGACTATTATGAAGAGCCAGTTGTTGAAAATGAAACAGCACAAAGGGCGCAGTCGCAATGCTGGCAACCAGTGTCGTTACACAAATACCAAGAAAATATATCATCACCCGCCGGAAAAATCCTGCTTCACGATATGCCCGCACCCAAAGATTACGGCTCATCTCGTAAAAAACCACAAGTCCGGCAACTGCAGAAAATGACATCTGAAAGCTGGCACTTAAAAGCACCTCGGGCATAAATAACAGGATAATCGATGCCGAAATGGCAACAAGGCGCATGGAAATAGGCATACGGTCCAGCAATACGCCGAACAGTACTATAAACGTCATGATCAGCGCGCGTATAGCTGGAACAGCAGCACCGACGATCAGTACATAAGCACATGCCCCCACCATAGAGATAAGCGCCGCATAGCGTTTGATCGGGTAATTAAGGGCAAGCGGCGCTATACAAGCAAGGGCCAAACGTACACCAAAGAAAATAAAGGCTGTGATCATGCCAACATGCAAACCGGAAATAGCCAATAAATGCGCAAGACCGGACCTACGAATGGCTTCCATGTCGTCCTTATTAATGGCTGATCTCTCGCCAGTCATTAGAGTCGATAATATGCTTACGCCGTTTGATTGCGGCAAAACCCGTTCAATTCTAGCCTTAATCTTTTGCCTTATATTTCCCAAATGTTGTTCGATACCTTGGGGCTGATGACGTTTTAGAATCTCCGGGCGTCCGTAAGAAAAACCAAAAGCGCCAATCCCTTTAAAAAATGCGTAGCGCTGAAAATCAAAACCGCCCGGTATTGCTGGCGCTGAAGGCGCATTCAATCCGGCTGTAAAATCGATATAATCTCCCACATGAACATCGCCCAAATCCCTGAATTTAATGCGAATAGATTTCGGCGTTTGATCCGGCGATAAATCTTCAATATCCAGTGTGTTTAATATAACGCGCCGCGCGCCCTCTTGATCCAGATTTTCAATGGAATGCACAACACCGCTAACATGCGTCACTCTGATATCTCTTTCGAGCATTGGCGAAGCCGATATATATACACGCAGCTGGGCTGAGGCAAAACCAAGCACAAAGGAAAATATAGCTATACTTATAATCCAGCCGATAAACCCCTGATATGAGCGCTCACGGGTTGTATAAAAACAACTTAGCAAAAAAAATGACGCTACAACCCCCACAATAGAAAAACTCACCGGCGGCTCGAAATGAATAGAAAAATATGCGCCTATGCCCAGCGCTATAAATACCGGAAGCCACAAAACAAGGCTGCGCTTTTGCATGGTGACCAGATTATAAATCCGCTCGCAGATAGATGGCTTAGAAGCAATATCCACCTTATCCTGAAGATGAGCTTCCTGCGCAGCTATCTCTTTTATTGATTTGTCCTGTGTAATCGTAATATCCGGCACCACATATCCTTATTATGTTGGCTTATTATTTGGGCTTATCATTAGAATATGTCATTATCAAATGCACACAAATATACAGCATAAACTATTGCTTATAACGTGTTTTCACCTATAAAAGTAATCACAAACCTATTTAAATTAACAAATGTAAGAAATATTATGACCGTAGTAACTCGCTTTCCACCTTCACCAACCGGCTTTATGCATATCGGTAACGCCAGAACGGCTTTATATAACTGGCTTTTTGCGCGCCACCATGGCGGCAAATTTTTGCTGCGTATTGAGGACACTGATCGTACACGTCACTCCGAAGAAGCTGTTGGCGTTATCATGGAAGGCATGAAATGGCTCGAACTTGACTGGGATGGTGATGTCGTCTCACAATTTGCAGGGCGCGAACATCACGCAGATATTGCGCGGCAGCTCGTGGAAAAGGGTCAGGCTTATTATTGTTATTGCTCTCCCGAAGAGCTGGAAGATATGAGAAACAAAGCCAAAGAAGAAGGCACCAGCAGCTTTTATGACCGCAGATGGCGCACTCGCGATATATCCGAAGCGCCCGAAGGCATTAAACCCGTTATCCGTATCAAAGCACCTATTGATGGCGCGACAACAATAGAGGATAAGGTACAAGGCAGCGTGACTGTTAAAAACGACACACTTGATGATTTCATCATTCTGCGCAGCGACGGTACACCAACATATATGCTATCTGTAGTGGTTGATGACCACGATATGGGCGTGACACATATTTTACGCGGTGATGATCACCTGAACAACGCCTTCCGCCAGAAAATAATTTATGACGCAATGGGCTGGGACACACCTGTCTTTGCGCATCTGCCACTTATTCACGGACCTGATGGCGGTAAATTCTCTAAGCGTCACGGCGCGACAAGTGTTGATGAATACAAGGATATGGGCTATTTACCCGAAGCCATGCGTAACTATCTACTACGCCTCGGCTGGTCTCATGGTGATGATGAAATCATCCCGACCGAAAAAGCACTGGAGTGGTTTAACATTGAATCTATTGGCAAATCCCCTGCCCGTTTTGATTTTGCGAAACTGGATAGCATCAATACACATTATATCGCCCATAGCACGAATGAATATTTACTTGATGCGATTGCGCCGCTTTTTGCCGATAAGTATCAGATTGATATCAAAACCAATGACACTTTTATGCACCGTTTGGGTGCGTGTATGGATGAATTAAAGTCACGTGCAAAAACTTTAAACCAACTTGTTGATGAAGCGGCATTTCTTGTAAAGTCTATACCTTATGATTTTGACGAAAAAGCCTTCAATATACTAAGTGATGGGTCAATTCAGGTTCTTGAAGCGATCTATAATCAGGTGCAATCACTTGATAAGCTGACTAATGATAATGTTCAGGAGCTTTGCAAGAGTGTTGCCAGTGATTTTGCCGATGGCAAGCTTGGTAAAGTAGCAATGCCATTGCGCGCAGCATTAACAGGAACCACCGTTTCACCTTCAATCTTCCATGCGGCAGAGATATTGGGTAAGGACGAAGTGTTAGAACGCCTGTCTTACGTTATGCACTCCCTCAAAGAAGAAAAACTGAAAAAAGCCTAATGATAAATTGATATTAGCCCCTAAAGAAACTATCTTATTGTAGGGGTTAAGTTGAGTCGTATCCTTTACGGCTCAATTCACAGTTATAATTTTCAAGAGTTATAATTTTCAAATGCTAACCAATAAAGTCGAATACAATCCAGGAAAGGCAATAGGATGAGCAGCGAAGAAGAAAAAACATTTACGCTGACCAATGATCAGACCGGGGAATCTTGCAAATTACCTGTTCTAGACGGAACGGTCGGTCCATCGGTAATAGATGTTCGTAAACTTTATCAGGAAACAGGTCATTTCACTTTCGATCCAAGTTTCACCGCGACGGGCAGCTGTAAATCGCGCCTAACTTATATTGACGGCGAAGAAGGCATCTTGATGCACCGTGGTTACAGTATTCAGGATTTAACCGAGAAAAGTACATTTTTGGAAGTTGCTTATCTGCTTTTATATGGCGACCTTCCATCACCAAAGGAAATGGCTGAATTTGAAGATAATATCACTTACCACACAATGGTAAATGAACAGATCCACTACTTCTTCCGGGGCTTCCGTCGCGATGCACACCCAATGGCCATTATGTGTGGTGTTGTTGGTGCGCTTTCCGCGTTCTACCATGACTCACTTGATATTTGGGATCCGATGCAAAGAGAAATCTCTGCACATCGCCTGATTGCCAAAATCCCGACATTGGCCGCGATGACCATGAAATATGAACTCGGCCAGCCATTTATGTACCCAAGAAATGATCTGAGTTTTTCAGAAAACTTCCTGTATATGTGTTTTGGCGTTCCTGCAGAACCATACTACGTGAACCCGATTCATGCCCGCGCAATGGATAAAATATTTATCCTGCATGCTGACCACGAACAAAATGCGTCAACATCCACAGTAAGGCTTGCCGGTTCATCTCAAGCAAATCCGTTTGCTTGTATTGCTTCGGGTATTGCTTCGCTTTGGGGACCTAGCCATGGCGGCGCTAATCAGGCTGTTCTTGAGATGCTGGATCAAATCGGATCTAAAGACCATATCCCCGAGTTCCTGGAGCGAGCTAAAGACAAAGACGAT
>JAUILO010000015.1 GCA_030432775.1 Alphaproteobacteria bacterium | reverse complement strand
TATATTCAGGGCTTTTCTTTATCCGGTCGACATCAAGATTATGCAAGATATCTTCAGGCCAGCGGGACAAATCTGCACCGTAGGTTTCAAGATGGTATCTCCAGTCTTTATTCCTATTAATCATTAACGATCTCCATTAGTTCGATCCTCTGCCCGGATAATCTCTTGCGCAGATTTCTTCTGCCACGTGCGAGTAGAGATTCAAAGGCACTAACCGTCAAGTCCATGACCCCCGAAGCTTCCGCTCCAGATAGGTTCATATAATAAACGAGTGTCAGAGCCTCTCGTTGTCGCTCAGGTAATGAATAAACTGCATCTTTCATAACTTCTTTAACGCGGTCTTCTTCTAACTCTTTGATATGCGCATCATCGGCATCGCCGGTCTCATGAATAGAATGACTATGAAACAGGTCTCCGACCTTTTTCAAATCGCTCTTTTTCTTACGTAGATAATCAATGGAAAGGTTTTTTGTGACACGCACCAGCCATGTTTTAATCTTGGCTTCGGCGCGCCATTTGGATGCATGAACCCATAGACGCGAAAAAGCTTCTTGAGCTATATCCTCGGCCAGAGCCTTATCCTTCATGTAAATATACGCCACCTTATAAACCCCCAATACTTCACGATCGAAAAGTTCTTCAAACGCCTTCTTATCGCCACCAGCAATAAGAGTCATAAGCGTTTCATCGTCGCGGTTTTTCTTGCCTGTATTCATCAACTAATCTCTATCGCATCTCCCCCCAGAGATACAAATAACCGCTACCCATTACTTTAGACGCATTTCCAGAATAATTCTGTCGTTTTTTTGCTAAAAAACCGTAATCATTTATCAGTATTGGCTAAAACTTTATCCAGCAAGCCTTTTGGCGCTGTTTCAGAACTATTTTCCTGAAATAATTGATCTAATTTCAAGGCATCAACATATAAATCCTGTGCCTCTTTTGATGTTTTGAGAATATCTTGCGCAGGTTGCACAAATTCGTCCGGCCACCGCGATAAATCAGCGCCATAAATGTTCAGATAGTCCTGAAATATCCCAAGATTGAAAGGCTTGGTCATATTGTAGCTTCTCTTTTAAAGTTGCGCGGCCTCGCTTCAGCAAAGATCTGACACTTTGCTCACTGCGGGAGAGTTTAGAGCAAATCTCTTCGACACTCAACTCTTCATAATAGAACAACAATAGAGCGCTGCGCTGCGCTTCGGGCAAAGTCTCTAATATTATTGATAATTTATCTGATAATTGATGATCCAGTGTTTGTTGATAAGCCGTTTTATCCCCTGTCGAGATTTGCATATCTTCAATATCACTCGATGGTCTACGCTTGCGTTTAATGTCTATGCATTTGTTAAAGGACACACGATAAATCCAGGTCGAGAACTTCGCCGCGCCGTCCGGGTCCCACTTATCCAGCGATTGCCAGAGCATCAAAAACACATCTTGTACGGCGTCTTCGGCCTCTTGCTCGTTGGTTAAAATTGACATCGCAAGTCGCCATATCTTATCCAGATACCGTTCAACAAGAATGCTATAAGAATGTTTGTCTCCGTCACGAATAGCGCGCACGAGATCTTCGTCACTAGCCTTATCGGCTGTTTGCGCATCTGTTTGATTATTTTCTGACAAAGTGAATGCTCCCAGAGTATCAGAAATTCTTTTCATTGATGCTTCGCGTCCTGCCAAGCCATAATTAAACTATGTTGTGTTTTCCGCTGATTTTTTATCGCTTTCTTTGCGTGTATCAGCGTGCCTGCACCAGATTTCATAAACTGGCTGGACAGTATTTAGAATGTGGTCAAATGCCTCCGCCGGTTTGGGTTGAGATAAAACCTTTGAAAGCGATACGAAAATTCCGTTGTAGAAATTATTCAGATAAACGGCAGCTTCGCCGCCTTTGTCGTGATTAAGATGAGATTGCAAGGCAATGAGAATCTTATTGGTTTTCTCGATATACTTACACATCTCATCCAGTTTTTCTGACTCATAAGACTTTTTAGCCAGAAGGATGTTTTTGCTAATACCTTTATATAATTCAACAACGATTTCAAAACCGCTCATATTACTAACGTATGCATCTTGATAAGCTGTCGCTGCATCTTGATATTGTTTTGACATTTATTGCCCTTTCGCTTTCCCAGCCATTGTTAGGCCACATTGTTTTTTTAATCGTCATCTGTTCCCAGCAAAGCACTCAGCGTATTTCGCAAGGATTCAATCAATGCAAGATCAGATTCCATCTTTGAATATTTCTCTATTTGTTGTTCCCGAATTTCCTCACCGCGTGCGCGAATTTCTTCGGCTTCTGTTTCCAGCGCATCATTTTCGCTTTGCAATTTCTGGGACTCTGTTTGAATTAACCCGTCGGTCGGGTTCGTATATTGATCGACATAATTATATAATTTATCGGCCATGCCGCTGCCTATCTTCACCGAAACTGTTTCATCCTCATCACCGGCAAAGGCAAAGCGCAGACCTTCATAAATTGTGCCTTCCTTGCCAATTATGCTGGCGCCGCTCACTTCAAAGCCGCTCGCACTGCCATTAACCAGCGCAGATAATATTTCTCCGGTTTCCTCATCAATATCAATCACCAGATCAAAGGCCAGATCCCCTTGTGTCGAGGTATTGCTGATCAAACCAAGTTCGGAACTGCTGGTGGTAAAAGACGAAGAAAAAAGCGCGCTAATATCATCAAAATTATTAATCAATGCACTATCAAGCAAGGTCTCATCATCAATTTCCAGACGGTTTTCATCATCAAAGACAATGCCGATATCCCGCAAAGTTGATGCCGCCGAACCATCCTCGCCAAAGGCCGAGCCCAAGACGGATGATAACTCAAAAGCCATTGTATCAATCGCAGGTTCGCCATATAAATACGCATCATCAGGAATAGAACCATCACTTTCTACCGTTTGGTTTAAAACCAAAAAATCACGCAAAGCATTATAGGCTTCGATGAAGTCTTCTATTGCTGTCTTGGCTCCACTTGTGTCGGCATTGATATTCAGGGTAATTTCCGTCCCCTCATCTGCGCCGAGCAAATTGATTTCCACCCCTTCGATCAAATCATCATACAAATTATCGTCACGGGTAATAGTTGTTCCATTTAACAAGACCCTTGATCCTTGGGCTTCTTGCACAATCTGGTCTTCGACGAACAGATCTGACCCATCGACAATACCCAAATCCTGTAAAATACTGCCGGACAATGTCGTAACCGTAATATCCTTATTTGTTTGCGTGCCGGTCAGCACCAATTGATATTCGCTCTCCGATACTTTCAAAATCGAGGCTTCAACGCCTGATATTTCGCTACTGTCATTAATTTGATCGGCAATATCCTGTAAGGACATATCTGTTGTGACATCTATGGTGGCGGCATCATAACCGGACAGCCCGATTTCAAAGCTACCCGTCGTGGATAATTCAGCATCTTTATCCATTACATCCGTACTAGTTATGCTAAAGGCCTTGGCAATTTGCTCTACGACGATCACATTCTCGCCTATGGCCGCATCACTATCAATGTTCACAGAAATCAGGCCATCCGGGTTTGTGCCGTTTGAACTGATTGTTCCTGATTTATTGGAAAAAACATTACTATCGCCGGAAAAACCTGTAACACTTTTCAGGGATTCAAGACTTGTTTGGAGAGCATCGCTTAGCGTGTATAACTCGTCATACGCAGAGATTATATCTGCATTTTCCGAGATATCGACGTCAATAAGGTCGGCTTTTTCATTATTGGCGGATACAGCATTTTCAATGAGCTGGTCTGTCTGCAAACCGGATATTGTTCCGGTTACAATGGTGGTGCTTCCTGATTGTACGGCGGTGCCGACTGAAATATCACTGCTCATTAAGGTTAACTCTCACTTATCTATAAAGCTTTTTAAAAAGTGGGGAAGGGAGCCGGAGGCAAGCTCCCCTCATTCCCCGATAACTTTACCCCTAGGAAAGGTAAAGCCTCCTGTAGCGTGTCTAACGAAGAAGTGTTAACAAAGATGCATTAAGCTCATTGGCTTGTGCCAATGCCGCTGTGGCAGCTTCCGTTAAAACTTGAGCGTTAGAAAAGTTTGTTTGTGACTCTGCGATATCAGCGTCAACAATAGATGAACGCGCTTCCGTCAAGTTCAGGATTTGCGTATCAATATTTTCAGCCTGTGATTCAAGTCTTGAGGTAAATGCGCCGACTGTTGATCTGGCTGTTGATAGTGCGGAGATCGCATCACCAATCACGGTCAGATCATCTTGAAGTGAGTCCAGCCCGGCATCTGTTGCATCAACCAAAACAGTACTCGCTACGGTCAAATCATCACGAATACCATCACTCCCGGCCCGGTCAATTGTCGTTGCTGTTACTGTCAGCTCGCCACCTGAATCAGCATCATCAAACGCTATTCCTACCGCGCTTATGTCACCGCCAGATTGAATGCGGGTTGAATCAGCAAGTGTAATTGTCAGCTCACCATCATCAGATAGATTTGCGACAAAAACCTGCGCACCTTCATCATCCACAATCGCATTAATTTCGGCAACGAGGCCGCCAACAGTTTGTGTTGGTTCTAGACTGATTGTGTTATTTGATAATGTCAGACCAGTAGCAGTCAGATCAAAACTATCGCCAGTTTCCGCGCCGCTAATACCACCGGTAAGATCAGCAATTGTCGTACTTGCTGTGGCCGCTCCGGAAGCTGTTTGCAGACTAGATGTAAAGATACTTGCATCACCAATCTGGGTTAACGTATCAGGCAAGCCTAATGCGTCCGAAGTGACGTTCACACTTGATAAATCAACCTGAATAGTATCATCCGAAGTTGTACCCACAAGGAAGCTTTGGTCGTAGCTACCGTCAATCAGATTCACATCATTAAATGTGGTTGAAGATACGATCAAATCGATCTGATCACTTAAAGCCTGATATTCTTCCTCGATAAAGCTTCGAGATGTCGCATCAAGCGTACCACCATTATATTGAGTGATCAGAGATTGTTGACGTTGCAGAATATCAGACACACGAGATAGCGCACCATCAGCAGTCTGCAATAATGCCTGCCCTTGCTGCGTATTTCTTCCGGATTGCTCCAATGTCACAATATCGGCCTGGAGCTGATCAGATACAGCAAGGCCCGCCGCATCATCAGAAGACTGATTAATACGTGATCCACTGGATAACTCCGCAAGATATGTCTGCTGTGCCTCCGTATTTCTATTCAGATTAAGCAGCGCTACGTTTGCAGCACTATTATTTGCGATTGTTGGCATAACGATTTCCTTTCCATTGTACCTTCATGACCTTCCGTCTTTCTGTCGGAAGCAAACCTCTTTTTATAAGCGGTTCACTCTTTACTCGTAAGCACGAGGCGAAATGGGGCGAAAAAAATAAAAATAATTTTCATCCCGTCACATTGTCGTCGCCAGAGCCCAAAGACAAAGCATCCAACCAACTGATAAGTAACGATAAAATAAAAAATTAAAAAAACTTCGCCCCATATCCGCCTCTTGCCACGTGGAAACTATGTAAGCCGGCACAGATGAGCCGCTCAGATTGGCCACATACAGGCCACGGATATGGAGTAACAAAATGACAAGTCTTTCATCATTAAGTTCGCAGACGATTATTACCTCGTCCCAGACAACAACAGATCAAACGGCAGCCGAGGCCGCTGCCGAAGATGCAGAACAGCAAAAAATCGATTTTCTGGATATTCTTGTCACACAGCTAGAGAACCAAAACCCTTTAGACCCGATGGATACCGATGAGTGGACCGCACAGTTAACCCGTTACTCTATGTTAGAGCAAAACATTGAGACAAACGAACAGCTTGTCATCGCCAATGATCTACTCGCCTCATCTGCTGCGACAGATCTCATTTCATACATTGGTGAAGATGTTGAAATTTCAACCAATATTTCAGTCGTACAAGATGGCGAAGCCGCCTGGGCATACAGCGTTGAAGGCGATGCCGATGAAGTGATCTTAAGTGTTGTCGACGAAAACGGCGACTCTGTTTACGAGACCACAGGGAGCACCGTGACAGGCGTTCATGATTTTACACTGGATAGCACACTGGCTGAGCTGAGCGAAGGCAGTCAGCTTTACCTGAGCATCAACGCAAAAGATGCCGATGGTAACCAGCTTAACGCAGAAACAACCTCATATGTCACCGTTGACGGCGTCTGGACAGACGACACAGCCACTTACCTCACCGCAGGTTCAGTGTCATTCCGTTCATCCGACATTTTGAAACTCATCAACACCCAAACAACAAGCACAGAAGAATAAAGGAGTATTATCATGAGCTTAGGAAGCGCACTCAACTCGGCAGTATCCGGCCTTAAGGCGCAAAGTGCCTCCATTGCCGCAGTATCAGAAAACATCGCTAATGCGGATACGACCGCCTATAAAAAGCGCGATGTGACATTTGAATCTCTTGTGACAGGTTCCAGCGGTTCATCGTCACTCAACCAAGTCGGTGGCGGCGTCACATACACCACAAGCCAGAATATCGAGGAACAGGGCTTAATCGAAAATACAGGTGTTTCAACCAATATCGCGATTAACGGCGATGGTTTCTTTGTCGTGACTGATGACCCGGAAAGCCAGCCTTCTGGATATATGTATACAAGAAATGGCGATTTCTCGACCAATGAAGACGGTCTGTTGGTGAATAACGAAGGCATGATCCTGCTTGGTCAGGCCACTGACGATTCAGGCGATGTCACAGCCGCCAATAGCAGCGATCTTAACAGCCTCGAACCCATCGACCTAAACGCGATAAGCGGTACAGCAGGGGCGACAACAGAAGTTGAAATGGATATCAACCTTCCGGCAGATAGTGATATCTACACCGGTGTTGGCGATCCTGAATACGTCACAGCCATAGAGATATTTGATGATCTTGGCGTCAGTCACACTGTTGAACAAACATGGCGCAAGCTAGACAGTAACGAATGGGAAGTATCATACAGCAACCCATATCAAACTAGCCTTGGCAGCGATTCCGGTGATACAGGCACATTATCACCAGCGACACAGATCATTACCTTTAACGGCGATGGATCTATCAATGAAATCGGTATTGATGATGGTACAGGCACAATCGTCTATAGCGCCGCTGAGCCATTTGATATCAGCATCACAGGCCTTAGCACCAGCACAGGTGCTTCTGATGTCACTTTCGAGCTGGATCTTGGTACACAAGGACAGTTTGATGGCCTGACACAATTTGCCTCCAACACCAGTGATCCGGACATTGAAATTTCTAGCATCGAGCAAGATGGCGTACGTTTTGGCCAGCTAAGCGGCGTTGAAATTGATGATACAGGTCTGGTCACTGCAGTTTTTGATAACGGCGTTCGTCGTCCGATCTATCAAATTCCAATTGCAACATTCCCGAACTCTAGCGGTCTAACGAATGTAAGCGGCACGGTTTACGATGAAAACGAACGTGCCGGCAACCTAAACTTACGCCTGCCGGGCGAAGGAAATGCGGGTTCGATCTCGGCCACATCACTGGAGCTATCAACTGTTGATACATCAGACGAATTCAACAAAATGATTGTTGCCCAGCAAGCTTATTCATCGGCGGCGCAAGTCCTAAGCGCAGTTGATGACATGTTCGACACATTAATCAGTGCGGTTCGATAGGAGTTAGCCGAACATGGGAGAGATCATCCATTTAATTGATATCTACAAAGAACAGGGCGTTAAAGGCATTCTGGCGCACCCTGAGCTTTGTCAGAACATACAGATTTTGCAAATGGAATTAACCTCCCTTGAACCAGATGAAAAGCTGCGCACCAGAAATTTACTGAATGAAATTCTAAAAGAGCTGGACTCTCATTTCATAACTCTCAGCAGCGAAATTCACGAAAAGCTAAACCATCTGGAACGCATTTCTAAAAATACAGAAGCTTGTCTTGCCTATCTCAAGACGACAAAAGGAGAAAGAAGATGACACTGAACGAATTAATGGCACTTGGCAATGTCACACCAGAGCTTTCAGAAGATATGCTGTCCTTTGAAATGCTGTGCAGAAAACTATGCGAAACAACAGACAGTGAAAATGACAGCTATATGTCGGGCGCTATCGAAGAAAGCACAGCCATCTCGATCAGGAAAGTAGAGTTACTCGAAGATTTTGAAAGCAGAGCGCATGATATTTTTGCAAAAATCAAAGAAGTCGCGCCGACAAATTTTAGTCTTCAAGCTTACTTCATCACAGCTATTCAAGAAGTACAGAGAAAGCTTCGTGTCAACACGAGCCTGCAACTGCACGCCATGACACAAATCCATCAACGTATAACCGGACAAGAAGCAGGTGAGCTATGTCACTAACAGGAGCGTTGAACACATCTTTTGCAGGTCTTCAAAACACAGAGGCAAAGCTGAATGTGACATCCTCCAATGTGAGCAACGCCGATAAAACCGGCTATACCCGAAAAAGTTATGAAACCGAATATACAACAACTTCAAGCGGTACAGTTCCAACAGGAGGCAGTGTTCAAAGCGCTATTGTTGACCCCTATTTGCAGAAAACAGTTATCGAAGATACAAGTGCCGCGGCAAAAGATAGCGTGACAGCAGAATATTTGTCCGAATATGTTGACCGCCTCGGCAGTGTTGGCGGTGACAACACACTCAGCGCTGCAGTTGACGATCTATCGGTATCATTAGAACAGCTTGCCGTTACGCCCGAGCAAGCCAGCCTGAAAACACAAGTTGTTTCCGATGCCGAGAAAATCGTGCAAGAGCTGCATGATCTATCCAATACAGTGCAAGATGCACGAAGTCAGGCCGACCAGCAAATCGAAGACGCCGTTGCAACAGCCAATCAGACATTGCAGCAACTTGAAAGCCTCAACGCACAAATAGCCGCCGCGCAATCATCCGGCCGCAGTACAGCAGACCTTGAAGATGAACGTTTCACCATGCTTGAAACACTGGCCGAACAAATTGATATTGATTACTTCATTGATGGCAACAACCAGCTTAAAATATATACATCAGGCCGCGTTCTGCTTGATTCACGTGCCAGTGAACTCAGCTATACCGCTGCCAGCAGCGTCAGCAGCTCAGTTGAATATCCGGGCGGGTTTTCCGGCATTACATTAAACGGATCAGACATTACAGAAGATATTTCAGGCGGCGCGATTGGCGGACTTGTCGAACTGCGCGATACAATCTTGGTACAAGAACAACAAAAGCTTGATGAATTTGCAGCTGTGCTGATTGATACGATCAACACCGTATATAATCAGGGAACTGCCATTCCTGCCTCTGCAATCACCAAAGGCGAGACCACGGGGATCAACGGAACGGACGCTATTTCTGCCAGCGGCACGCTCCGCCTGGGTCTTGCCGATGATGCAGGCACTATCATCGAATTTTTTGATTTCGATCTGAGCAGTTATGCCGATATTGATGCATTAATCACCGATATCAACACAAGCTTTGCGGGCACACTCACAGCATCCCTTAGCCCAAGCGGCGAGCTTGTCTTTACATCAACAGATACCAGCGCAGGCGTGATTATAACCGATGATGCCTCTGCATTTTCACCATCAGGGCAAAGCTTCAACGCATATTTTGGCATCAAAACAAATGACGATTTCTTCACCGGCACGAGTGCAGCCAGCATTCAAATCGGTGACGCGCTGGATAATAGCGCCCATAATCTTGTCACCGGAAGTTTTACCTTTGATATAAACACACAAATCGGCGATAACGCCGTTTATTCCGGTGATGGGACAATAGCCAGCGCGCTATCGGATATATTTACCAGCACACAAAACTTTGACGCAGCGGGTAATTTCAACAGTCAGAATAAAACACTAAGCGGTTATGCAGCAAACATCATATCCGATGTTGCAAGTCGCGCCAGTAACGCTGCCGATGCTGCCGATGCTACGGCATATCTAATGGATCAGACCAAAACAGCATTACAAAATCTAACAGGCGTCAATATTGACGAAGAGATGGCTTATATCATCGAGCTTGAATCAAAATATGATGCCGCAGCCACATTAATTTCCACACTACAGGATATGTTTGACGAGTTAATTGCTGCTGTGCGCTAGGTTTCATACATAGAGCGGGGGAAATAGCACAATGAGGAATATGAGAAAGTAAGGAGAGTTTAGGGACATGACAGACCGCATCGCAAGTTTTACGCATACAAGTCAGCTTATTGACAACAATATGCGCATACAAAAGAAGTATGCCGAAGGACAAATTCAGGCAACAACCGGCAATAAATCGGAAAGCTATCAAGGCATAGCCAAGGATACGAGCCAGATTTTGAACTTGGAAAGTGATTATAAAACACTGGTCGGACAAACAGAGAATGCCCAAACGGCACTGGACCGCACAGAATCCCTTTATAGCGCAATTGGCAGTATTATCGACACAGCCCAGTCTTTCGCATCTGATCTTAGCGCCGCTATATCCGGTATCACCTCCGAACAATCCATATCTGCCGCTGCGCAGTCCTCGCTTGAGCAAACTGCATCTGATCTGAATACGAAAGTCGCAGATCGCTATATTTTTGGTGGTTCTGCGACACAGTCACCGCCTGTAGACATTGATGATCCTGATTTCGGCGGTGCTATTATTCCTTCAACCGAGAACACCTCATATTATCAAGGCAACAGCTATACACAATCTGTAAAGGTTGATGACGGATTAACCGTTGAATACGGCGTAACAGCCGATAATGCCGGCATCGAGCAAATATTACGAGCCTATGATCTGGTTCGTACAAGTCCGGGGGACCCGGATACATTGCAAGAAGCACTTGATCTGGTAAATAGCGGTATGGACTCCCTTATAAACCTCAAAGCAGAAATATCTCAAAACTCGCAAACACTTGATAAACAGATCAATGAAAATCTAGATGAAATCAACCTGATCGACAGCATGATTTCAGGCCTCAAGGAAGTCGACCTTGCCGAGGTGACTGTGAAACTACAAGAGCTGGAAGCACAGCTTGAGGCTTCGTATTCTGTCACCGCCGAGTTACTCAACCTCAACCTGTCCGATTACATTTAGGATAATAAAAAGGCGCGAAACCATGACAAAGAATCAGGCTACACAAACCATCGAAGATGAGAATATCGAAGCTCTACTGATATGTCTTATCGAAAAGACCAAAGGCATTATTGATATTCATGAGCGTGAAAACAACGCTATCGCACTTAAAAACGATATACAGTTTTACGAGATTAGCGCAGATAAAAAACGTCTCAATAAAGAATTTGCGGCCAAAGTTCACGAATTAAAAAAAAGATCGGAAGAACTTGATAGATATGACGGGGTTTATCTGGAAGAATTGAAGGCTTTGGAAAAATCTCTCAAATCATCAATCCTGATCAATATGGGGTTGCTATCGGGCATTATTCCGAAACACTAACCACCGAATATCACCCCTGAAATACGAAGTGCTAAAAATTTTATTTTTTTGCGACGGGAAATTCAAAGCGTCGCGTCTAATATTACAGGTTAGAAAAATTATTGGGAATTAGGGCAAACTCAACCCGGTTATAAACCGGAGATAAGAAAGGAATCTTATTATGGTATCCGGCATAGGAAGCGCTTCTAGCGCTCAGTCCACTATACTGCAAGCCCTACAGAACAAACATGCGGAAACCGACACAGATAATGACGGTTTGTTGAGTTTGTCCGAGTTTGAACTCGGCGCGCCCGAAGACGTTTCCGTGCAAAGTCAGGAAAAATTATTCGCAGGACTAGATAGCGATGGGGATGGTTATTTAACTGAAGACGAGTTTACGTCCGGTCTAAGTCAAAACCGCCCTCCGCCATCACAGTCTTTACTTTCCGGCGACACGACGCAAAAGCTATTAGAAATATTCCAAAACATCGACGACGATGAAAACGGTGATGTAACGCTTGATGAATTCGTCACTGGCGCACAAAGCACAGGCACCGTCGAAGACACAGACATATTGGAAGAAATATTCGGGTCTTTGGATCAGGATGAAGACGGTGTTATCAGCGAAGAAGAATTCACAACTGCCATAGCCGCAAACGGTCTCCAAGGCTCCCCACCATCAGGAGTACCGGCAGGCGGCCCGCCATCTGGTGGTGGCGGAGGCGGCGGTGGTAATGAGGACGAAGAAAGTGCTTCTACCATTTATGACGCGCTTGATACCAATCAGGACGGCAAGGTTTCAATCGATGAATTACTTGCAGCTACACAAGTTACAGAGAGTGAAGATGATGACGACACATCATCACTGAACGAGGCTATAGAAAATATCGTGAATTCATTTGATCAGGATGAAGACGGCGCACTTACCCAAGAAGAACTATTCTCCGGAATTAATTCTTTGCGCCATGCAACGCTAGACTATCTGATCTCATTACAGGGTGAGCGGGAGTCTGTCGCTGCCTAACCGTATTGAAAATTTACCCATAGAGACCCGTATAGCTCTCCGGCTATACGGGTTTTTTATAATAAAATTTCGACGGGTTTACTTAGCTGCCGCGTATTACTATAGAGCCGCTCATTAAGGTGAACTTATAAATAAACATGGTGTGAGAATGAAAAAATTAATTATATTAATCACAATCCTACTCAGCATATCCTTAATATGGGGCGGAAAAACCCTATTCATCACAAAATCACAGGCACAGCAAAAACAAGATAGCGCAGCCATTGCCGTTACACTGGGCAGCATAGAATCTATTGTCACCGCTCAAGGTACGCTAGAGCCCAAAGATTACGTGGATGTTGGTGCGCAGGTATCAGGCGAAATCATCAAACTGCATGTTGAAATTGGTGATCTCGTAAAGGCTGGCGATTTAATCGCAGAAATTGATGCCGATGTCTATGAAGCACAGGTCAAATCTTCCCGCGCTCAATTAAAAATGCTCGACGCCCAAAAAGCCCAGCAACAAGCCCTGATCAAACAGGCAAAATGGAAATATGAACGCAATCAGGCTCTATATAAAAACAAAGCCGTCAGCAAAGAAGCGCTGGAAGATGCTGAAATTAATCTGGAGATAGAAAAAGCCAATCTATTATCTTTGGAAGCACAAATCGAACAATCACAATCATCACTGGATGAAGATATAACCAATCTGAATTACACCAAGATTTATGCGCCTATGGATGGCACTGTTGTCGATCAGGCCGTGGAAGAAGGCGAAACGATCAACGCAAACCAGACAACGCCTACAATTGTGCAAGTCGCCAATCTAGATATCATGACCGCCAAGGCCGAAGTGGCCGAAGCAGATGTCATGAAATTAAAGACAGGCACAGCCATGTATTTCACCACACTTGGATCAGGTCAGAGGCAATGGAAAGGTCATGTGCGGCAAGTTCTACCAACACCCGAAGAAATTAATGATGTCGTGCTTTATAATGTTTTGGTTGATGTGACAAACGCAGACCACTCGTTATTACCGGGCATGACCACACAAATGTTCTTTGTGCTGGCCAAGGCCGAAAATGTACCGGTTATCCCGGCTTCCGCACTTGGCCGACGCCTGCCTGATCAGGATACCGATGCAGGTAGCGCCTATCAAATACAGCTGCTTACAAATAATGGCATAGAGGCACGCACAGTGATTATAAGCCTATCAGACCGCTCACAAGCTGCTGTGATAGAAGGGCTAAGTGTCGGTGACCGCGTTCTTAAAAATGCGAAAGCCACGCCGGATAGCGAAAATGGGGCAAGCACGAAAAGACGCGGCCCTATGATGCGTCTGTAGAGTAAAACACACGCACAGAAATTGAATATAAGAACGTGATACGCAAATATAAGGACGTAATACACATGGCTCAGCCACTTATAAAACTGAAAAATATCAGTCGTTATTTCGGCAGTGGTGATGCGACCGTAAAAGCGCTTGATAATGTGAGTCTGGAAATTCACCCCGGCGAGTTTGTCGCCATTATGGGACAATCAGGTTCGGGGAAATCAACCATGATGAACCTGATCGGCATGCTGGACAGGTCAACAGACGGCGTATACGAGGTATCCGGCAAGGATGTAGCCAAATTAACGCCGGATGAACTGGCCGGATTGCGGCGTGATACATTTGGCTTCATCTTTCAGCGCTACAACCTTCTCAACACAGCAAATGCCGAAGAAAATGTAGAAATTCCAGCGTTATATGCGGGCATACCGGGTCATAAACGAAAAGAGCGCGCACGGCAGCTATTGACCGATCTTGGTCTGGCTGATCGATATGACCACCGCCCCAGCCAGCTTTCAGGCGGCCAGCAACAACGTGTCGCCGTTGCACGGGCATTGATGAATGACCCGCCAGTTATATTGGCCGATGAACCAACAGGCGCGCTGGATAGTAAAAGCAGCGAAGATGTGATGGCCTTGCTACAAGATCTGCATAAAAAAGGCCGCACCATTATTGTCATCACCCATGAAGAAGAAGTCGCATCATATGCCCAGCGCCAAATTCGTCTTGAAGACGGTAAAATCACGCGTGATGATCAGCCGGCTATGCAACCACATGAAACACCAGCGGACACCCATAATGAAGACGGCAAACAAAACATTGCCATCGGGGCGATTGAATCTGTCAAAATGGCACTACGGTCTTTGCGGGTGAATATATTCCGCACTGCGCTCACCTTGCTTGGCATTATCATTGGCGTGGCCGCTGTCATTACCATGCTTGCAATTGGCGAGGGCAGTAAACAAAATGTCCTGAACCAGATTAGCGCACTGGGTACCAACATTCTGAATGTACGTCCGGGGGCACCGGGTATCCGATCCAGCGGTGATAACGCAACCCTTATGCCCAGCGATGCCAAAGCAGTTGCCGAAAACATTTCAAACATCATAACCGTCGTTCCAGAACGTAGCGGACAAAAAACATTGCGCCTTGGTAATATAGACGATTCTATTGCTGTTGAAGGCGTTGGCGAAACATTCCCGCTCGCCCGTGACTGGAACATCAAAGAGGGTACGTTTTTCACGCAAGATGATGTAAATTCATATGCTGCCGTCACCGTACTTGGCACAACTGCGGTCGAGACATTCTTCCCCTATGGCGAAGACCCCATTGGCGAATATATTCTTGTCGGCAACATACCATTTGAAATTATTGGCGTTATGGAGTCAAAAGGCGCTGCCCCGTGGGGCAGTGATCAGGACAACACAGCATGGGTTCCTTATACCACCGCACTTGTACGGTTATTCGGGTCAAACTACCTTAATAGTATGACGATCAAGGTCGAGAACACAGACTTGATAGAACAAACAGAAAAAGATGTGACAGAGCTTTTAATCGCCCGCCACGGCGCAGAAGATTTCCGTGCGCGGAATACGGCTTCGTTTCTGGAAATGGCCACCGAAACACAAAATACACTGACCATCCTGCTGGGCGCAGTGGCGGCTATATCGTTACTGGTTGGCGGCATAGGGGTGATGAATATCATGCTGGTTAGCGTGGTTGAGCGCACGCGCGAAATTGGCATTCGTATGGCCACAGGTGCGCGGCGCAAAGATATCATGCTGCAATTTAATACTGAGGCTGCTGTGGTTTGTACCATTGGCGGTATGATTGGTGTTGCGCTCGGATTTACAATGGGCTTTGCCCTATTGATATTCGGCGTCAACATCGCCTTCACCCCTGCGCCCGCAATATTGGCATTTGCCTGTGCAGTCGGGACAGGTTTGTTATTTGGCTATTTACCGGCGCGCAAGGCTGCGCATCTTGATCCGGTTGTTGCGCTGAGTTCGGAATAAATATGGCCGAAATGAATGAGAGCGGAATAAATATATTTGGAGTATAAAATATGAGAAGCATGATCACCATTTCCCTATCGGCTTTTTTGCTGACAAGCTGCGCTATGGTACCGGATTACCAGCGCCCCGTTGTTGAAGTGCCCGCCGCATGGAGCAAACAGACACAAACGAAAAATAACGTGAGCGCCGCGACACAATGGTGGGCATCATTTGAAAGCGAAGAACTCAACACGCTTATGACCTCCGCGCTCGCCAACAACACCGATATTCTCGGTGGTATCCAGCGCATTGAACAAGCCCGCGCCGTGCTGAAAATTGCGGGTGCAACGTTGCTCCCCTCCGCCAGCGGATCGGCTGGCGCATCGCGCAGCCGTACCAACCCATCCAGCGGCAAAACCACCAGCGCCACATCGCTAAACGCAGGATTAGACGTATCATACGAGCTTGATTTATTTGGTGCAAATCGCGCCGATATCATGGCCGCAGAAGCCGGACTTGATAACAGTATTTATACCCAAGGTGCACTCTCCCTCACATTAATGGGTGATGTCGCTACAGGATATTTCACACTGGTTAATCTGCGCGAACGTCTTGATATTGCCGATACCAATCTTGATATCTCCCGCGAAGTGCTGCGCATTATTCAAGCTCGTGTTGACCAAGGCTCTGAATCCGAGCTTGAACTGGCACAGCAAATAAGCGCAGTGGCGACGAGCGAGGCCACGCGTGCAAGCCTTGCCGAACAAATACAGAATGCAGAAAACGCCTTGGCCGTATTGCTTGCCAAACCGCCACAAAGCATCACTATCAACGGTCAAAATCTAGCGAGTATAAATGTGCCCGCTATTGCCACAGGGCAGCCCTCCGAATTACTGGAACGCAGGCCGGATCTTCTGGCTAGTGAAGCATCCCTTATCGCCGCCAATGCCGATATCGGTGCCGCACGCGCAGCCTTTTTCCCGTCAATATCACTCGGGTTAGGCAACAGTTTGTCAATGGCCGGATTTGGCGACCCAAGCTCCACCGTCTTATCACTGGCCTCATCCATCAGTGCGCCAATATTCCAAGGTGGGCGCTTACAAGGCGGGCTTGATCAAGCCAGCGCACGTCAACTCGAACTCGTGCAAGATTATCGCGGCAATATCCTGACCGCATTTCAAGAGGTGGATGATGCCATGGCCGCCGTGACAACAGCGCAATTACGTGAAACAGCCCTGCAAACAGCTATGCAGCAATCACAAAAGGCCTATAAACTATCCAAAAATCGCTATGATGCCGGCGCGATTGATTTCCAGACATTGCTGGACACCCAAAAAGCACAGCTTTCCGCCGAAGATAGTTATGCGCAGGCGCGCCTTGCCCGTCTGACCGCTGCGGTTAATCTCTACCGCGCCCTTGGCGGTGGCTGGAACTCTTAATGCGATTTTTCTTTATCGAATAAAGCCAAGAATCTATAAAGTCAGAAATCTATGCGGCGCGAGATACATAAATATCTAACACATAAAAACACGACGCAGGATACGACGAACATCGCCATGACAATCATCGGACCGGATGGTGTATCCAGATAATACGAACCAAGTAGCCCCAGAGCAAACGCAGCCAAAGATATCCCATATCCGGCCAGTCCTTTATTACGCGCCATCTTTGCCGTAGCCAGAGCAGGTAATATCAAACTTGTAAACACCAGATAGACACCGATCAGACTCACTGAGAATGGAATGGCCAGAGCGAACAGAATATAAAACGAACCAGATCTATGTGCCTGTAATATACTCCATAGTGCCGAAACAAACAAAAACACAGGCCCGTAAACCAGTAAATCATGCCAAGTAATCCAGAGAATTTGTCCTGCCAGAATATCTTTCATTTGTTCACCGCCATGCGGATCATTCGCCATAATTAAGATGCTAAGAGATGCGGCGAAAATGAAAGCAGAGCCGATCAGCGCTTCCTGAAAATGGCCCGCGTACTTTTCTAGTATATGAAGCAATAGGGCGCAGCTTACCGCCATGCCAAGACCACAGAAGAGAGATCCCGCAGCAGCAAATTCTGGGCTCATCGCATGGTTTTCAAAAAAGACATGAAAAGCAATCATGCCCAATGCGGCAAATTGCGCAACGGCCAAATCCAAAAATATAATACCACGTCGCAGCACTTCAATGCCGAGCGGAACATGGGCAAGAGCGATAATCGCCCCGGCTATAAAAGCCGGAGCGAGAATGCCGAGCATATCAGGATCTATAATCATGATGCCCCTTTTAATAGACGCAAGGTTTCATCAAAGACAGATATAAGATCATCCGCATTATCATTACCGCCAACAGTAAACGGAAGCTGCACCACCGGAATGCCGGATTTATCCGACAACCATTTCGCCGCGTCTTCGTTTTCAAATGGCGCCATAATAATCGCGCGGACATCCTGTCCATCAATCGCGACCAGAACAGCTTCAAGATGTGAAGCAGTGGGCGGAATTCCCGGTTTTGGCTCTAGCGATGCGACATCGACCATCCCCAGCCATTTCAGCAAATAGGCCCAGCTCTTGTGATATACAACAACTTTTTCGCCTCTCAAGACGGCTTTATCACCCTCCCATCGTGCCATAGCTGCCAACCATTTCTTGGTGAAGACATTCAGATTCCTGCTATAGTTTTGCGCGTTATCCCTATCGACCATGAATAGACGATCGGCCAAAACATCCGCAACGATTTGGATATTTGCCGGATCAAGCTGAATATGTGGATTTCCTTCAGGATGGACATGTCCCATAGACCTATCCGCCTTCTGCATCACCTCAAGTTTTTCAACATAGTCAGACGCCATGATCCAGCCCATTGTTTCCGGCTGCACATCCGGACTTCCAGCCTTTTTCAATAAGATAGGCAACCAGCCGATTTCAAGAGATGCACCCGTACATAAGACAATATCAGCCTTTCGCATAGCTGCCAGAAGGCTTGGCTTTGCACGAATATGATGAACATCCTGCCGCGCATTTGTCGCCGACGTTACATCGACAAGATCACCGCCAATTTCATGTGCCAGTGCCGCCCATTCAGGTTCACAGGCAAATATATTGACCTTGGCAAAAGCGGAAGACGGGGCTGCTGTCACCAGCACCCCCATAACCGCCATGAGGTATAATAATTTTCTCATAGCTACTTCTCCCTAATATGCGTGAGCGCCATGAGCGCCAAGGCTCATAACATATTGCACGATGAACTGATTATCTTCATGACCCGCAGCGAGTTCTTCGCGGTTATACTGAAGCCGCGCGCGTGAGAACTCGCTATTAGTCCAGTCGAGCATCGCAGACGCAGACCATGGATCATGCCCTTCATCGTCAAGCGCGCTGCCTGTAAGTCCAGCGGGAACGCCTCCGGCATAAAGCTGACTATACCGTGCACCGGCACGCCATTGCGGCAAGAACTTATACACGCTTTGCGCATACCAGCCGCTTTGACTATCATCATAGGCGACCGACCCCGTTCCGGCGCCAGTATCATCATATGCCCCATCTTCATCACGCAGGAAATACTCACCTTGGAAGATCAGCTCTTGCTCGGCATTATTACCTGTAGGCGCATAGACCATACGAGCATCAGCAATATACAGATTACTATCACCATTAAAGATGACCTCGTCTTCAGCTGCCGCACGTTCCACGCCTTCAGCTTGCAAGGTTGATAGCCCTAAACGCCAGCTGGTTTGGTCTCCTATATCACCGCCAATACGACCATAGGCAGTCCATGCACCAATGTCATTTCCACTGGCCTCTCCGCCGGGAAAATCATCGCCGCGATATATGCCGCCGCCAATTTCCGAATACATATCAGTCGGCAACACAGCAGAAATCTGTATGCCGTCATCACCGTAATTATTATCCAGAAATACACGATTAGTCAGAGGACGATCGGCAAAGTCATCGGCGTGGCCATGATGAGAGTTCAGATAACCAAGTTCAGAGAAAAACCGTCCGGCTTTGGCCTGTAATCCATATGGAAGGGCTGTGGTTTCCACATATGCTTCCTCCACCTCAACTTCCGTTTCGCCTTCATGTTCATGCAGGGCGATAGTCGCACTACCACGGAATTTGTCGTCAACATTAGCCGAGAAATTCAGCTCGGTTTCATCGAGAGCAAGACCTTCCTTCCCGCGCTCACCTTCTTCGCCAATAGCAAATCCTGCGATCTCGCTTTCGCCTTCTGAAAAGTTCTGATACTTGCCTTGCAAGATCACACCAACTTCAGGATTAAAGCTATTATCATTAATCCGTTTTTGTGATGTTGCCGGTATGGCCTTACCTGCCGAAGGCTGAATCGCCGCAACCTTTCCTGCTGTTTGGTCTTGTCGGTTTTCCAGCGTTTGCACCTTACTTTCCAATAGCTCGATTTTACTCTCGTAAGCTTGTTTCATCGCAGCGATTTCGTTGCGTAAGGCATTAAGATCCGCATCATCTGCCGCAAAGGCCGGAGACGCAGTAATAATAGCAGCAACACTTGCCGCCAATAGCAGTTTATTTGACATGAGACATGTCCTTTCTTATCTAAAATATAAATTTATTTGTTTGGAGTTAGATAAGAAAAGAAGGAGGGGCGCGGGCTTGGTAACTCGCCTGAACGATACTGCGAATAATATCATTCTTGACGAAGAAATAGTTCTGCGCAGAGATCAATACACCCAGGTTAAATGCAGCGCAATCGATTAAAGCACTCTGGAATGATTTCACCAGAAGACATTCAGGACATTTATGTGTTTTGTGAGGAGCATTATCTTCATTATGTGCAGGATCAGGTGTCACATCCAAAGAAGCGGCTATGATACTATCGCTGCTATGAATGCTGTTGATGTGATCAGGATGCTGAACGGCATGCACAGATATGCTGATTTGCGCGAATATAAGCGCAAAAAACAGAATAGAGGCGATTAGCCGTGTTGATGTCCGGTTGTGAATTCTCATGAGACCACCATGACTAACAACTATTTAATTGTCTGACAAGTAGGTATATAACAATCTATAAATAGCGGTGCGAACAGAACGGATACGGCAGCAAACAAGAGGCACCGCAATGCCTCTTGTTTAATTATTATATTTTAACCAAGAAATGTTGCTGATGGTCTACTCCATAAAGACGCAACACGAGACATAAAGTTCGGCTTTTCTGTCCAGAACGTAATCGTATCAACGCGCCCTTCCATACCGACAGTGCTATTAAAGGAAGCTTTGGCATAACCGCCCGCACGATCGGCTATTTTCTTTTGAAAATCTGCGAAGGCCTGCGTGTCATCAATGGCCATGAAATTATCTTTAATATAGTGATATGGCGTATCGTTCTTGGCCGCGCTATCGAAAATATCTTGTAATTTCTCTTCAGGAAAACGTCTATCCAGCCAGTCTTGCGCTCTGGTTTCTGCGTCTTGATCTTGTGACTCGGAGAAGCCGAAAAAAGGTAGAATACTCATTTTTTATGCACCCATCAAATAAAAGGTTAATTTTTTAACTATTTAAGCTTTTACATAAAATTCTCTGCAGAATCAAGGTTTATTTTAAAAAGGCCGTAACCTTATTTTCTCGAAAATAAGAAACCGCAATTGACACGATGATAAAGACGTTCATAAAAATTTGACATAATGTGTGATTATTCGCTATAGAGCTGTATGAAAAATGATTTTCCCGAAGTATTTCGACTAGAGTTTCATGATGCTGCCAATTACATGGAAGCAAGAAAAAGCATTGAATCAAGCTGTGTCGCATACGGGCTGAAACGGCTTCGGATAAATTTCAATGATGCCAGCCAATCTATATCCGTTGGCGAAACACATTGGTATCGTAGATATTTGCGCCCAAAAGCCAACCAAACAAGCGGCGCTAATAAAACCAGCGAAGACAACGAAGCAAATGAGCACCCTGTTTTTCAATATCATGGCTCACAGACTCTTCTTTTTTACCAAAATGCCAGCCACTTTTTAAGGTCTGCGCCTTATGATGTTGTTCTGAATAAAAACGGTTTCTGGAAAGAGCGTGACGACGCTCTCAGGCTTACGCAACTTATAAAGACACAACCATCAAGCACGAATATCAAAAGACGCAAAATGTCCGATATCATCGCAGAATTTAAGAGACATGGCGGCGTTCTACCCCTGAGCGAATACCACAATGAAACGCTTTCAAAGCGGTTCATGATCGAAGCAATGCCCATATTAAAAGAGATCAACGGGGTTATCGTCGGTGAGTTTTTCACACAGGAAGAACAAGATCTTCTCGATGATTACATTTTGTACAATGAAGAAATGTCTCCTGATCTGGATACACATTTGACCTATCAAGACGAACAATTTGATGCGCGCAAACCATATAGTTGGCGCTGCGTTGTTGAGGCAGCCAAGAGACACAAGGTTAGAATTATCGGGACGGAAACACCATTTAGCGAACATGCTTACTATATTCGACTCGCGCTTAATGGCGTGAAAGAAAAACCCAAAGAAAATGATCGCAGAGCTATGTTTGATCGGTTGCTCATGCAAAACGCAAATGCAATCCGTATGGTTCGCGAACAAGCCAAGACCCACCCTGTTATTGTTCATGGCGGTGCATATCATATGTTTGACTATGTTGATGACGATACACAACGTGTATATCCCGGCATAGCGTCTTCATTTGATAAAGAACCAGTGCATACTTCCGAAAAATTGGTTTTGCCATTTGGTCGTAGGAATGCCTGTACAATATGCACGCCATAATGCCAAAAGCCCCGCATAAGGCGAGGCTTTTGTATTCGGCAGATGTATTCGATCTATCTATAAACTAATCTGTATATAGCACAATCTGTAAATGGTGGTGCGTGTAGTCAGGCGATAAATATGCTCTAACGCTGCTTTTTAATCTCTTTGATGCGTTTTTTAAGTGCTTTTTCCTGATCTTTGATACGTGCAAGCTGCTCTTTTCTCTGATCTTTAGTTAAGCTCTTATCTTTTTTCACGCGATCTCTGGCTGCTTTCAGCTGATCTTCAATCGTATTCGCTTCAGCTAGTGTATTCACCTGCGGAATAAGAGCTTTTTGATTTTGTTGGGTAATTGATGTTGCTTGCTGCGTAACGCTGGCTTCGCCATGATCTAAACCAACACCAAATTCTGTATCCGTAGTATTTTCATTTATAACGCCGCCTTGCGCATTCACATTCGCATCGCCAGCCGTATCAATCTGCGTGGCCTGCATCTTTGTAATGCCGCCGGAATTTATATTTACATCTCCGCCTGACTGCATTGATACAGACTGATTTTCAGTCTTCGTTTTCACAGAAGCCTGGTTTAAACCGCCGCCGCTCGTACTTGCAGAGCCGCCGACAGCACCTTTAACACTTGTGCTTTTAGCAGCAAGTAAGTTCACATCTCCGCCTGCATTAATATTGGTTTCGCCGATTGTCTGCGTCTGCGTACCTTCAAGCGTTGTGTTGCGCCCAGATACGATATTGATATTGCCCGCGTTAATAGAGCCGCCGGTCTTAGAGGTGCTCTTTTCACCGGAAATGGATAGCTCGCCGCCGCCTTCTTTTTCTGTGCTGCCAGAACCGCCTTGCTGACCACCTGAATTATTGCCGCTGTTACCGTTATCACCGCCGCTGGTTTTCTTCCCTTTACCTTCAAGCT